>CALDEN010000290.1 GCA_937942405.1 uncultured Saprospiraceae bacterium | reverse complement strand
AAAAGCGATTTTTGTTTTTGTGTGTTTCATCTTTATTCAGCGATTATTCTAGAAAATAGGGCAGATTTTAAAGTACTTAAGTGGTTTTACCGCAGTAAAAATGTATCTAAAGTGAAGCTCTGGGCCTCCATTGTTTCCATGTATATCCCCGAATTCAGTAAGGTCTATGTCATAGCTTCCACTTACGTAAAATTCATTATATCTGACTGCTAGTGTAGGAAAAAGAGCCTTAGATGTCCGGTATCCCAGTCCTAGTTCTAGTGTAGTTACTTTTCCTCTCTTTTTATTTACATATAGTTTAGCAAGTCCACCGATTATGGTTTCTGTATATTCTTCTTGAATTTGATGCAATAAATTAAGTTGGAAATCTATTTTGTCCGTTAATTCGATACTACCGATCCCACTCAATGAAAGTCGTCTGGGTAATTTCTCTGTTTCTGAACTGGAAAAATTTGCTCTAGGTTGCTTTAAATGAAATAAGCCACCACCTATATCTATTTTTGTTCTCGATGATTTTTGGTAACGGTAATTAAGACCTATAGATGATTCAATAAAATTTACACGTTCCATATCAAAGGATTCTCCTGGATCTACAGAGGAAATAAATGATCCGTTGTCCCATTGCTTATCCCACGATAAATTATCTAAATCAAAACCTCTCGAACTAAATCCTACCATTAAACCACCTGTCAGAATATGATTTTCGCTAAGAAGCGAAGTGTAACTACCTGTGATATTTATGTTATTTAGATTGATACTTGCATCTCCTTGTCTATCGTAGTTGTAGAGAATTCCCCCGGCAAAGAATCCTTTATCACTCTTTTTAGGATAAAATTTTCTATCGTACTGAAAGGAGGCTGTAGTCCAAGGCACAGGTACTGATCGCCACTGCTCTCGAAGACTAGCATTAAATCTGGCATCACCATTAAATATCCCCGTCAGAGCTGGATTTATATTAAATGGCGAGTTATAAAACTGAGAGTAATGCACATCTTGTGCATCAGCCATTATTATCGATAAAAAAATCAATAATAAAGTCGTTTTAACTTTCAAAGTATAAGTTTTCAATATCATATTTCTGATATTATCAATAATTGTAACATGTAAAAATCTGATTATCATCAACTTAACACATAGACGCTAAGCTTCTGATTACCAAGAGGTTGTGATGCAAAAACTGTACTAAACTTTCCATATTGATCGAATTATAAATACTTTCATGTAATGAAAAAACTAGTCGTATTATCAGGAGCAGGAATCAGTGCTGAGAGTGGTATCAAAACATTCAGAGATGCTGACGGTCTTTGGGAAGGACATGATGTGATGGAAGTTGCTACTCCTGAAGGATTCAAAAAGAATCCAGAATTGGTATTGGACTTTTACAATCAGAGAAGAGCTCAGCTTTTAGACGTTGAACCTAATTATGCTCATCGGCAATTGGCTTTACTGGAAAAGGTGATGGAAATTACAATCATCACACAAAATGTAGACGATTTACATGAACGAGCAGGAAGCTCTAATGTGATACATCTACATGGCGAACTACGAAAAGTGCGAAGTACTGTGAATCCTAGCTATAGTATCCAATGGGATAATGATTTATTATTAGGTGATTTGGATCCTGATGGATTTCAATTAAGGCCTGATATAGTGTGGTTTGGAGAGTCTGTGCCTATGCTCGATGTAGCTGTTCCCTATCTTATGGCAGCTGATATCGTATTGATTATAGGAACTTCTATGCAGGTCTACCCTGCTGCAGGCTTGATTTCTTATGCAGATAATGCTGGTAAAATTTTCTATATAGATCCTAAGCCATCCGTCAATTACGAATTGAAAAGTATGAGTAATCTTGAGCTTATAAAAAATACCGCTGTTAAGGGCATAGATACTTTTACAAAGCGGATTTCAAAAGAAAAGGGATAATCGATTACTTGAATCAACTATCCCTTTAAATTTTAATCTTAGATATATCTTTTAGCTACCGCAAGAAATACATCCATCCTCCATCGTACATACTTCCCCTTCTGCCTCTTTTAATTGCTTTGCTGTTATAACCGTATCAGTACTAACCATTGCTACTGGAACTGTTGTTTCCTGAGGTTCACTGATTACTTCAATCTTCTCTTTATCCCTCTTGATGGACTTGTTTTGATGCTTCTCACTCAATGTAAACTTGATCGGATCTACCGCTGCTTTGGATCTTAGGTAGTACATTCCTGTTTTCAATCCTTTACCCCAGCCATAGAAATGCATAGCACTCAGTTTAGCAAAGTTTGGATTCTCCACAAATAGATTTAAACTCTGACTCTGACAGATAAAAGCACCTCTATCCGCGGACATGTCTATGATTACCTTTTGGCTCATTTCCCAAACGGTCTTGTACATTTCTTTGATCGAATCCGGCACATCTAAATTCTGAACGGATCCATTGGCAGCCATTAATTGCTCTTTCATGTCGTTATTCCATAGGCCCAATCCGATCAGGTCTTTAAGCAAATGCTTATTTACAATGATATGCTCTCCTGAAAGTGTTCTTCTAGAATAGATGTTAGATGTATATGGCTCAAAACACTCGTTGTTACCTAATATCTGAGAAGTACTAGCAGTAGGCATTGGAGCCAGTAATAAACTGTTTCTTAATCCCGATTTAACTACTTCTTTCTTTAGTACATCCCAGTCATATCTATTTGATGGTGTTACATTCCATAAATCAAACTGTAATATACCTTCACTTGCAGGAGATCCTTTAAATGACTCATATGCACCATGTTTTTTGGCTAGTTCACATGACTCAGAAACAGCCGCATAATAGATGGTTTCAAATATTTGTATGTTTAATTCTTTGGCTTGAGGTCCGTCAAAAGGCATTCTCATCAATAAGAAAGCATCCGCTAAACCTTGTACACCGATACCTACAGGTCTATGTCTAAAGTTTGAGTTTTGAGCTTCTATGACTGGATAGTAATTTATATCTATAATCTTATTCAGATTACGGGTAATGATACGTGTGATTTTTTCTAATGCCTCAAAATCATATGTTCTTGTTTTGCTATCTACAAATTTTGGTAATGAGATAGACGCAAGATTACAAACTGCCACTTCGTCTGGAGATGTATACTCCATAATCTCCGTACATAAATTACTAGATCTGATCGTTCCTAGATTCTTCTGATTAGATTTCTTATTGGCTGCATCTTTATATAAGATGTATGGAGTACCTGTTTCGATCTGAGATTCTAAAATTGCAAACCATATTTCTTGAGCCTTAACGGTCTCTTTTGCTTTTCCTTCTTTTTCGTATTTGTGATATAGAGCTTCGAACTCTCCACCATATGCGTCATATAAACCTGGACACTCGTTAGGACAGAAAAGAGACCACTTTTCATTTTTCTTTACCCTTTCCATAAATAGATCAGAGATCCACATTGCATAGAAAAGATCTCTGGCTCTCATCTCTTCTTTTCCATGATTCTTCTTAAGATCTAAAAACTGTCGTATATCAGAATGCCATGGCTCTAGGTATACTGCAAACGCTCCTTTACGTTTCCCTCCACCTTGGTCTACATATCGTGCAGTATCATTGAATACTTTGAGCATCGGTACGATACCATTACTCGTTCCACCAGTTCCTTTGATATAACTTCCCTCTCCTCTTACATTATGTATGCTTAAACCTATTCCTCCTGCTGCTTGTGATATTTTAGCACATCTAGAAAGTGTTTCAAAGATTCCAGTAATACTGTCATCTGTCATACTCAGTAAGAAACAAGAAGATAACTGTGGTTTAGGTGTTCCTGCATTAAAAAGCGTAGGAGTCGCATGGATAAACCACTTCTCTGACATCATATTATAGGTCTCGATAGCAGCATCTATATCTTCGCCATGGATTCCTATAGCAGCTCGCATCAGCATATGCTGCGGTCTTTCTACTATCTTTTTATCCATTCTTAAGAGATAAGATCTCTCTAAAGTTTTGAATCCAAAATAATCGAAGGTAAAATCTCTATCGTAAATAATTGCTGAGTCTATTCTATCAGCATTCTTTTTAATGATTTGAAAAGTAGAT
>CALDEN010000289.1 GCA_937942405.1 uncultured Saprospiraceae bacterium | reverse complement strand
TCTCAGTTTGTTGTTTTTTCTGATTCAGGAACTTGGCGGAATCCTGGTGGAGACTTGAAGCAACTCTTTGAACGAGAGCAGTTTAGGCAGTTTGTAGGTGTAGGATTTAGATTGATTTATCAGAGAGTATTCGGGGCTACTCTGAGAGTGGATTACGGGATCGATGTATTCAATAAGAGTCAGAGGGGCTTAGTAATGGGCTTAGGCCAATATTTTTAATCCTATACACCGTAGCTAAAAAAGGACATTGACATTCTTAATGTTCTATACATACATCAAAGCAACTGTTTACACAAGGATATTAATTGTAAAGAAAATTATATATATTAAAAATATTTATATGTATCTTTACCTATCCTGAGTAAGTGATCATAGATCTAATTGATTTTTTCAACTAAGATTTATACACTATGGGTCCATCTATTGGCTTCAATAAAGTACTTGTTCTATTATTCGGATTATTGTCTATCCACTGGGCTGATGCTCAGGATTGCACCATCATATTTCCTGAACATACGAATACTGAGATTAAAGAAAGAGCCTATAGAAATATGGCACAGACTGACAAGGGTCTGAGCTCTTGGACATCATTAGAAAACGGAATCCTTCAAGATCGAAATTATATAAACCTAGACTTAGCTCCTCAAGAGGTCTCGGAAACACTGCAGTTATCGGACTTTAGATTAAATATTCCTGAAGGATCAGAAATACATGGATTAAGTTTAATCCTCAAGGGAAAAAGTGATGTGGCTAAGCCTACAGATGTCAGAGTCCAGTTGGTTAATCCAGAGCCCATAGGTAGAGATTTGGCAAATATCGTATTTGCTGGAACTTCATGGCCTACAGAAGATGGAGAATGGAGATATGGTTCTAGTTGGTATAACTGGGAATTAAATTTAACGGCAGAGCTTCTTAATAGTCCAGATTTTGGTTTGAATTTGAGTATTGAAAATAATGGATCAGAATCCATCTCTGCACAATTGGATAAAATTACTATTCAAGTAAAATATACACCGCCTTATACAATTTGTATAGAACATGCTTGTATCATAGGGTCTATTCAGAACAGTCCTTCTAATACAAGTTATGACTGGCAGATTCCTACGGACTTTGAGGTGATTTCAGATACTGATAATGAAGACGTAATTGTCATTAGCCCGATTGTTCCGCAACCAGGGTTATTTGAGTTATGTGCTACTCCACAAGGAAGTGGGATGGAGCCGTGTTGTGCATTGTTTAGAATGAAGGATTGTAGATCAGCCGACATAGGCGATTATGTATGGCAAGATGTCAATGGAAATGGAATACAGGATATGGATGAGATGCCTCTAGGGGGAGTTTCAATATCCTTGTTTGACCCATTGGCAAATTTGGTCGCTCAGACGGTATCCGACGAAAACGGATTTTATCAGTTTTTGGATATCCCTACAGACGAGTACTATATACAAGTGGGATTGCCCGATGGGTATGTCTTCTCTCCAGCGGATGTAAGTTCGGATGACATAGATTCCGATATATCTGGAATATTGGGTACAGGTACCTCGGATCTCTTTATGGTATTGCCGGCACAAGATATTACCAATCTAGATATAGGAGTAGTTCCACTTTATGAGATCACTGGAACCCTATGGGAAGATCTTGATGCTGATGGAGTAAGAGCAGTAGGAGAGCCATTAGTAAATGGGATACAGATATACTTGATCGATGCAATGAATAATGTGGTAGCCTCGACCAATACAGATAACCAAGGTACATATCAGTTTGAAGACCTATTACAAGGTGATTATACCATTTCGGTAAATCTTCCTGGAAAAACATTTGTATCACCACAAGATGTGGGTAACGATGCTTTTGATAGTGACTTTAATTTGTTTGGGAATTTAGATGTATTTGGTTTAAGTCAGAATATGGTGTTTGACTTAGGGATGTATCGCAAAGCTCGAATCGGAGATTTCATATGGTTAGATCAAAACCGTGATGGACAATTTGGTTCCGGAGATAATGGTCTAGAAAATATAGTTGTTAAGCTATTAGATCTTAACGGAAATCTAATCGATTCTCAAGTTACAGAAAGTGGGAATTATAACTTTAATAATATAGTGCCAGGGGATTATCGTTTAGATATATCTGTAGGACCGGATTATATACATACGCTTTTAAGTTCTATAAATGCTCCATTAAATTTTAATGGATCTACCTATACAACTACGGTTACTTTAATCTCAGGAGAGATGAATTTGGATTTGGATTTTGGATTTCAGTATGCTCCGTCATCGATCAGCGGATACGCATGGTTAGACAATAACGGAGATGGATTCTCGGCTGGTGAATCAAATATTAGCGATGTTGAGGTCGATCTATTTATGGCCTCAGGACAGTTTATAGCTTCTACAGTTACCGATTCAGATGGAGAGTATATTTTCGACACCCTTAATCCAGGTAGTTATTATGTGGTGTTTACACAACCTTCAGGTCTGGTAACTACAGTCCTTAATGGAGATTCTACCGTAGAGAATGATATCGTTGATGGAGCGACGGATTTGATTTGGCTTCAAGCCAATACAAATATTACAGATATTAATGCAGGTTACTTTGCTTATTCTACGATAGGGGATTATATATGGCTGGATACTAATCGAAATGGTCTTCAAGACATTGACGAATCTGGAATACCTAATCTTTCTCTAAGACTCATAGATTTAAATACTAATTTATTTTTCTTTGGATCTACTGATGCGGATGGGTATTATTCATTTTCGTTTTTATCTCCGGGTAATTATTCATTGTCTATATCAGATACGGACGACATTCAAGCCACTATCGCAGATGCCGGTAACGGTAGTAATGATAGTCGTCCGATAAATGAGTATACGGGAGATGATGCTAGTGAGGTGATCGTAATTAATTCAGGAACTACAATTGATAATTTAGATTTTGGATATCAAAATAAACCATCGTCCATTTCTGGATATACTTGGATCGATCTTAATGCTGATGGAGTAGATAATAGCGAAGAGAAATTGGCCGGGGTAGATGTGAGTCTTTGGACTTTAGGAGGTGCGTTTGTAAGTACGACAACGACTGGGACTGATGGAACGTATAGCTTTAATGATTTAAATCCAGGAGCTTATTATTTGACATTTACGGCTGAGCAGGATTACCAGTATACATCATTTGGTCTAGACTCGGATGTCGATCAGGTAATAGCAACGGGTTCTACGACACAGATAAATATAGCTGCGGATCAAGATATAAATGGGATAGATGCAGGATTTTATAAATATGCATCGGTAGGAGATTATATCTGGATAGATGCGGATAAAAATGGAATCCAAGATGCAACAGAAGATATTCTCACTGAAGTAACGGTGACGTTAATTAATGAGACGACAGGGGCATCTAGTGCTACGATCACAGATCTTAACGGTCGTTATCTATTTACAGATCTTGTACCTGGGTCATATAGTTTACAAGTAGCAAAAACAGCTACACTCGTACCGACTCAAGTAGATGCAGGCAATGGCTTTAATGACAGTAGAGCACTGACCGATGCAGGAAATGTATATGCCTCTGAGGTCTTTGAATTGGTATCTGATTTAGATGATCGTTCTAGAGATTTTGGATTTCAATATATGCCGTCTTCTATTTCTGGATTTACGTGGGTAGATTTAAATGCAGATGGAAACTTTGATAATGCAGAGCCATTTAAAGAAGGAACTCCAGTTATCTTGAATGATGGTCTAGGAAATTTTATCGCTTCTGCAGTTACGGATGCTGATGGGTATTATGTATTTAATGATCTACTACCCGGCGATTATTATGTTCTTTTTGGGCAGGGTGCTTTCCAATATTCTCCATCTAGTGCAGATAATAGTATTGTAAATAGTCAGTTCGGTTCGACAGATCTGATTATGCTATCTGCTGACCAAAATCTATTAGACATTAACGGTGCTTTTTATCAGTTTGCCAGTGTTGGAGATTACGTATGGATAGATACAGACAATGACGGAATACAAGATGTAGGAGAAGAGGGCTTATCACAAGTAACCGTAATTCTTCAAGATCTAACGACCAATATTCCGATTACTCAAATTACAGATCAGGAGGGGGCATATCTATTTAAGGATGTGCTTCCTGGAAATTATAGAATCAGTATTGGCAAGAATGCATTGTATGCTCCCACTACTTCAGATTCTGGAAATGGGACGGATGACAGTAGAGATCTCATAGATTCTGGAAGTGTATATGCTGGTAGTGCTTTTAATTTGATTTCAAATCAGAACGAACGTAATCAAGATTATGGCTTTAAGTTTTTATCCTCTTCGATATCAGGTATTACATGGTTTGATTATAATGCCGATGGATCTTTTGATTCGGGTGAACCGATAAAAACGGGAACAGTCGTAAATCTCCTCGATGCTAATAATGTAAGTGTTGCTACTACTACGACCGATAATGATGGAAATTATCTTTTCGATGATCTCGTACCTGGAGAGTATTATGTATCTTTTGGCCTTGAGCCAAATTTACTGTTTTCTCCAGTAGGGCCAGATAATGCGGTTACAGGTATACTAGGAATAGGATCTACCGCAAAAATTATATTGGCTCCAGATCAAAATTTAACAAATATCAGTGCAGGATATTTTGCGTATTCTAGCATTGGAGATTATTTATGGCTGGATTCAAATGCCGATGGGATTCAGGATAATACCGAGTCGGGGATTGCTAATGTAATGGTAAGTTTATTTGACGATAATGCGACTCTAGTAGATCAGGTGACGACAGATGATGACGGACAATATACGTTTGTAAATTTACTGCCCGCGGATTATTACCTTGTATTTAATTATGCCAGTAATCTTAATAGTACCAATGCCAATGCAGGTAATGGTCAAAACGATTCAGATATAATCGATGTATTCGGGCCTGGTTCTACAGGGATTTTCAGTCTAGGATTTATGCAAGACATCACTGATATAGATGGCGGTGTAATAAATGTGGAAGGAAGTATATCTGGGGAAGTATTTATAGATGGAGATGCAAATGGGATAAACGAAATGATGGATATGCCATATCCAAGTGTAGGGATAGAATTGTATAGTTCTCTCGGAGTACTGATAGCTCAGACGTCTACAGCGATGGATGGGAGTTATAATTTTTCTCAGGTAATGCCAGGTAATTATTACGTACAATTTATAGTCCCATCGGGTTTTGTCATCACAGCTGCAGATCAGGGAGTTTCTAATATGATAGATTCAGATGTTACTGGGACTAACGGTATAGGGACGACAGAAACGTTTAATCTGCCGGTAATGGGAGCGATCGAGGACATAGATATGGGGATCTATCAGTATGCAACTATCGGAGATATGGTTTGGATCGATGTAGATGATAATGCGGTTTTTTCTAATTCAGAAGATGGTTTAGAAAATGTAGTTATAAGTCTTATAAATCAGAATGGAAGTGTCATAGATATGAAGACCACCGGAGCTGATGGTTTATATTGTTTTACAGATGTAGTTCCAGGTGTGTATCAAGTAAAATTTGAAATGCCCCCAAATTATTCGTTTGTAACTCCAGACGTAGGAACAAATGAAAGCATAGATTCTGATGCCAATAATGCATCTGGAAATTTAGGTTTTACTAATCCGTTTATGGTCGCTTCTGGTGTCAGTATGAAAGATATAGATGCAGGAGTGGTGTTTTCAGGTTTAGGGGTAATCTCAGGACTCGCATGGGAGGATCTTAACGGTGATGGTATCCAGCAAGATCTTGAGCCACTAGAAGAAGGTGTAATAGTTGAGTTATATAACGAGCAGAATTTATTATTGAATTCCGTCATTACCGCGGCTGACGGTTTTTATCAATTTACCTCAGTGCCTTTAGGAAATGTATATCTAGTATTTAATGCGGATGTCGATGAAATCATAACTACTGCAGACGCTGGAATGGATGATCTTATAGATTCAGATGTAACAGGTTCAGTGGTCGATCATTCCACTGACCTCATAGCGATCACAGCAAATGCTACCATCCAAAATGTCAATGTCGGAATCTACCGATACGCATCTATAGGTGATCGTGTATGGCTAGATGCCAATGAAAATGGATTACTAGATATGGGAGAAGAAGGCGTAAATGGGGTAAATATCGAGCTATTTGACATGAATGGAACATTGATCTCTACCACCATGAGTATGTCTGTAAATGGAGTCGATGGTAGTTACCTGTTTTCTAATATTATACCGGGAGACTATCGAGTCAGTTTTAGTCTCGGAGGTAATTTAGTATTTACACAAGCATTTGTAGGTAATGATCCTACGATAGATTCTGATGTAGTTGCTAATGGTACTGCTATAGGCACCACTCCTGCTTTGAGTATTGGTTCTGCAGAGATCAATAATAATATCGATGCAGGTGTAACAGAGTTGGGTGATCTAAATCTATCTGGATTTGCATTTACGGACGAAAAAGGAAATGGGGTAAAAGACATTTCTGATACCTACGAAAATGGAATAACGGTTAATCTTTATACAGATGCAGCTGTATTAATAGATACTAAAGTAACAGCTACAGATGTCAACGGAAATCCAGGCTTCTATAGTTTTGATAATGTCCCGATGGGTGTGTATTATCTAGAATTTGTGTTGCCTAATGATGCAGAGGCAACAGATCCTGACCAAGGAACCAATGATGGTTTAGATTCTGATGTGACCGGAGCAAATGGTCCTGGAACTACAGATCTCATTGATTTGGCTTCAGCCAGTTCTACTAATCAGATTTGTGCAGGATTTTTCTACAGAGGATATATCGGTAATTTCATTTGGAATGATGTGATCCCTAATGGGATACAGGATCCTAGTGAGTTAGGTCTTACAGACATCATGGTCTCTCTCTTTGATGAGTCAGGTAATGGGGTAGATGCTACTTTTTCAGGATATGATATTAATGGGAATCCGGGTTTCTACACATTTTTCAATCTAAAACCAGGGAACTATTATGTTACATTTAATAACAGTCCAGGGATAGCCTTTGTTGATGCGGATCAAGGCAGTAATGATGACTTAGACTCCGATGTGACAAATGCATTTGGCTTTGGTACGACAGATCTTATATGTGTAACCTCCGGTGCAATGATCGAAAACGTAGATGCCGGTATGCAGTTAGAAACTGCAGAAGTTGGAGATTATGTGTGGACAGATCTTAATGGCAATGGAGTGCAAAATGCTGGAGAGCCGGGATTAGAAGGTGTAAGAGTAGATCTCTATGATGAGTTTGATAATTACATAAGAACAGAATTTTCAAATGCCCAAGGGGAGTATCTTTTTGAGGATGTACAACCGGGTAACTATTATCTGGTTTTTGTCGCTCCATCTCAGTATACCGTCTCTGAAGCGTATCAAGGTGGAGACGATACGAATGACTCAGATGTCATGGAGGTAATCGCTCCGGGAGCCACCAATATTTTTAACCTAAGCCCTGGAGAAGCAGATATGGATATCGATGCTGGATTTTATATACCGTCTAGGATCGGAGATTTTGTTTGGGATGATTTAAATAAGAATGGAATACAAGATGCAGGTGAGCCCGGTATGGAAAATATCGAAGTAGATCTGAGGATAGGTACTTCATTTATATTACAAAGTACGGTAACAGATGCCAATGGTTTCTACCAGTTTGATGGACTCAAGCAAGGAACCTATGCGGTAATATTTTCTAATCTTCCATCGGGATATGTATTTAGTCCGATGGATGCAACAGCTAACGATATGCTCGATAGTGACGCTAATCCTTCAAACGGGGAAACCTCACTCATCGTCTTATCTCATGGAGTGGATTTTATGGAATTAGATGCAGGAGTGTATAAAAACAATTTCTCAGACTTCGATAGATTCGAAATGAGATCTTGGCCACAGCCTACTCAGAGATATGTCACCCATGAAATCGTATCACCTTTCGAAACACCCGTAAAATGGACGATAAGCACCATGAACGGTCAGATCGTGGCATATGGTACACCAGACGATATAATCGAAGGTAAAAATGAATTTACCATCGATTTAAAGGATATACCAGCAGGAAAATATGTAATTAGATATGACTTTAGAGGATTTTATAAAACCCAAAGTCTTGTCAAATTTTAACAGAAGTGATCGAATGCTTGAACGAGATTTTCAGCAATCATTTGAGCAGATCGACCTTCGATATGATGACGCTCTAACATATGAACGAGCTTACCATCTTTAAATAGAGCGATAGATGGTGATGATGGAGGATATGGAAGC
>CALDEN010000288.1 GCA_937942405.1 uncultured Saprospiraceae bacterium | reverse complement strand
AGTTGGCATGAAAACGGAGGTAAGGAAATCAGTGTCGGAAAAGACAAGGCCTTGTTTACTTTAGTATTTGAAGGAGATCGAGAATCAACACTGTCAGAAGTAGTACGTGTAACAAGTACGAGAACGACAGCGGAGGCATACAGTGAAGATGCAGAGACAGGAACGATGACGATCATGCCGATCAGCTTAGAAGCACAGAATGGTACAGATATCGTAAAAGATAGAAACATCAGAGTGCATCAAAATGAGCCAAATCCATGGTTGACAAGTACAATGATCCGCATAGATGCAGTAGAGCGAGAAATGGCAACCCTACAAGTTAGAGATGCCTTGAACAGAGTAGTATTGACAAAGGAGTTGAATTTAGAAGAGGGTATAAATGAAGTAATGCTGAGGGGAGACGAAATTCCTAATGCAGGCATTTATTATTATCATCTCGTAGATGCAGATTCTGACACGACAAGATCGATGATTAAAATTAATTAAGATTAGTAAAGAAGTATCATGTGTAGATACGCATAAGATAAAAAGCCTCTGCTAGTAATTAGCAGAGGCTTTTTTTGTGTATTGATTACTTCCATATTTTGATCTAAAATATCTATTGATTGCTAAGCAATTTGAACAACATTAATTACAGGCATTGGTATTAATCTCCACTTGGGTTATTTTACAATGACATCATAGGCAAAGTAACTATCTAATTTACTGACTGCCCACAATTATTTTTGATCCGTATATTTTGCCATACCCATGGCTCGGTATTCGGTACTTGAGGTTCATAGATATTGATACTTTCAGTACAGACATCGATTTTTTCAAAGATCAAGCTATAGCTATAAACTTCACCACTTTTGATTGGATACCATTCACCCAATTTATAGTATTCATTATAAAAGCAGATGAGTTCATAACGATTTCGAGTGTCAGTTGCATCGTTGATATAGGTCCCTTTGGGAATCATAAAAAACTCATCTTGTACTGGGCTTAGTTCAAAGCTGATCACCGTGTAATTTTCCTCACTAGAACCATTCATGAGATTTACTTCCTTAATGATGAGGTTGTCCGCACTGGAATACTCGAGTAATGGATATTTGGTAATTTGGCCATGAGCCATATTACATACCATGAGGGCTACACAAAATAGGGCTGTTCTTATCATCATAGGTGCTTTATTTCCATTAAGACGCCGTAAATCAAGCAAAGTGGATACTTTTTGGTTGTCAATTGATAACTGGTATAATAAGCCCCATAAGTGAAATCATTTCCTTCTCCTTTATTATATCTTTGAGCGATAATTTTGAACTTAATCCTCTGGGATTTATTAGCATTAAAAAGAACTTGCATGATTACAGCAACAGAGATCGAACTAAGCACCGTAGAAGAGGCAATAGAAGATATACGTAACGGAAAGTTAATTATCGTGGTAGATGACGAGGATAGAGAGAACGAAGGGGACTTCATCGGAGCTGCAGAAATGGTAAATCCAGATATGATTAATTTTATGGCTACTCATGGTCGTGGACTGATCTGTACACCCCTGACGGCTGACATCGCTGAGAGGCTAGAGCTGACGCCTATGGTCAAGAAAAATACCGATCTGCATGGCACCGCATTTACCGTATCTATAGATTATACTAAGAAAGGGTGTACGACAGGAATCTCTGCCTATGATCGATCCACAGGTATCAAGGCCTTATGCGAGGGAGAGACCATAGCGGATGATTATGCCCGACCTGGACATATTTTCCCGCTGATAGCGACTAAAGGAGGAGTATTGCGTAGATCTGGACATACTGAAGCTGCAGTAGATCTCGCCCGTCTGGCTGGTAAAAAACCACTCGGCGTGCTGGTAGAAATACTCAATGCGGACGGTACCATGGCTAGATTACCACAATTGATGGAAATCGCCAAAAACTTTGATCTTAAGCTCATTACGATCAAAGATCTCGTAGCCTATAGATTGAAAAAAGAACGGCTGGTTCAGAAAGAGCTGGAGCTGACCTTGGATACAGACTTTGGACCTTTTCAAGTGCATGCATTTTCTGAAAACGATACCGATTTATGCCATCTGGCCCTCGTCAAAGGAGAGTGGGATAGTAGTGAATCGATATTGACTAGAGTGCACTCATCGACAAACACAGGAGATCTACTGGGGTCATTTCTAAAGACGCATAATAAAGAAATCACAAAGACACTTCAGGCAATAGAAAATGAAGGTAAAGGAGTGCTTATCATCCTGAGACAACAAGATGCAAAGGATGAACTACTTAAGACCTTGAAAAAATTAACGCAACAGATTAAGACAGGAGAAAAACCCAATCCACATCCTAAGAATACACAAAGTACAGTAGAGCGGAATATCGGTATCGGAGCTCAAATATTGAATGAATTGGGAATCAGAAAAATGCGACTCTTGACCAATAATGTCGATCGAAAATTTGCCCTTCAAGGCTATAATTTAGAGATCACCGATCAGGTAGCGATATAGGGTAGTAGAGATTTAAAAACATAATATTTTGCCTGTAGGCAAATAAAAAAGGTGCTCCTTGGGAAAAAGAAGCACCTTTTTTTAGGTTCTCAAATTTTTATCACTTAGAAATTATTAAAGGTAGCAGGGACTACAGTGTCTCCTTCTACCATAATCTGCAAGTTCCACTTGCCACTATTTAGATCATTAAGATCGATGGTTACCGTTTCTGCAAAAACAGGAAGTTGGAAATCCAAGATTCCATGCTCATTGATTAACTGTAGGAAGGTGATGTTGGTATTCGCTGATATAGTCAGATTTTCATTTACCGTGTTATAGATGACATTGTTAAGGTAAGAATCTGCATCACTTCTATCCATTTGGAAATTGATCTCATCGATGATGGTGAGTACATCTGTAAGAGGGGAGATGTTCATTGCTTTCTTAGCTGGCTTGTTATTCTTGGGTGAGTTATTGTCATTATTGACCATAGTCGACCCAAAAGTTACTGCCAGTATTAAAACTAATGTTTTCATGAGTTAGTGTTTTTAAAAAAGTTCAGTAATAAGAATTACCAAGAAATAGACAAAAAACATGCCACATATTATAAAAAATCATAATATGTTAATTTGCTTGATTATTTATCATATGTAATAAAAATGTAATGTAAAATGATCTGATAATCTGATGATTATGTAGTAATAGTGGCCTATGTATAAATCCAATTCAAAGGCACATATGGGTGTGTTCTACATTTATCCACGTCTTTTCACAAGATCTGTTCTCTTACTTCAGAATATAGTCAAATGCAGTATACATTATAAAAATTTATAATATGTTTTATGATCTCTTTCCTGCCAACTCAAGCATATGTTTGGCCATAACACATTATAATAAATCGTAATATGTCTAATGTAGAATCGGATATCATATTATGAAAATGTATAATATGTTGGTGGTGTACTTTTCAAGTCAAGTGATATCATATTAAACAAATATGTAATATGAATAAAGACTCTTTTCAGAATAATCAAGTATTCTGGGTAGGGTACAGCACATTAAATAAAATCGTAATATGTTGGATTTAGCCAGCTCTTGATATATATGAAATTATGTAATATGTTAGAGCAAGGATAAATAGTTTGTTTAATGTCATATTATAAAAATTAATAATATGT
>CALDEN010000287.1 GCA_937942405.1 uncultured Saprospiraceae bacterium | reverse complement strand
CATTCCGTGAAAGATATATATCAAATCCCCATGTTTGATCAATGCCGTATATATACGTATCGTACTAGATGTCCCATCTTGTGCTTGAGTAGTTTGATTAGAAAGCATTTCTATCGCTTCTAATCCATTTATTCGTTGATTACTGGTTTCTATAACGGTTAACTTATTTTGAGTTATTACTGTGCTAGATGCAGCATTTAAGGTCTGCTCCGGAGATAACACCATCGTAAGTAGTGCTTGGCCATCAGCTGGAGCCATCTGTACTGCACTCGGCGTATTATTTAAGTTCCATCCCGCAGGAACTTCAAACTCAAACAATAATTCAGGGTGATAAAATTTTCCATCCTCGGTATAGCCCTGCTTTGGATCTTCTCCTACGATCATTCCATCTATCAGCTTGAGATAACTATCTCTATTTGTCTTTAAGGACTCTTTAGGGTATTCTTCTTGGATGGTCGTACTAAGCTGATGTACATCTTCATATCTATTGCCTGGATCTGGGTGCGTAGACATAAATGTAGGAATCGACTGTCCACTCTCCCCTTGGAGCCTTTTGAGTGTACCGAAAAAATTAGCCATATTATGAGAATCGTATCCAATCTTAGTAGAGTACTCTACTCCTAACTCATCACTTTCACTTTCTGCACTACGCCCAAACTTTAAAAACATCAATTGCATTCCAGTGTTTGCCTCATTGGCGAAAGCTCTAAACTTTTCAGAAAATATAAGCCCTCCCATCATTGCCACTTGACCGATCATCTGCTTACTATATTGTTTTGCCGAGTGCCGAGCAGTTACGTGACCGATCTCATGCCCTAAAACTCCCGCAAATTCTGCCTCATTGTTAAAATGCACTAGTATACCTCTAGTAAAGTAAACATACCCTCCTGGCACTGCAAATGCATTAACTACGGGACTATCTAATACCTTGAACGAATAAGGAAGATCAGGTCTGTGTGATATTTTGGCCATTTCTTGTCCTTTAGACTCAATGAAAGTCTGGATTTTATCATCTTGATATAAACCATAAGCCGCAACGATCTGAGGGTCAGACTCCGCCCCCAACTGTAATTCTTTACTTTCAGACATAAGCATAACCTCTCGTTTGCCAGTTACCGGATTTCGAGAACATGAACTGATCAGTAGTCCGATAAACAAAAAGAAAAATGCCTTATTTAAAAACATAAATGTGTTTTTCATTCGTTGATGTGTTTAGATAACAACGATTTTAAATGTAAAATCTCTGTTAATATGTAGTTTTGTTTTTTTTTGCTTTAAGTGATGTAAAAATAAGGATTCTTGATCAAGCATATACCTTCTTTTCTGACTATCCTCAATGTAGCCTGTGGTTTCCTGGCTATTTGTATCGGGGATTTATTTATAAGCTCGATGCTTATCATCGCTTGTGTCTTTTTAGACGTTTTTGACGGAGGCCTTGCTAGAGCTTTAAATGCTCAAAGTGCCATCGGCAAAGAATTGGATTCTTTGGCAGATATGGTCAGTTTTGGAGTCGCTCCAGCGTATTTACTGAGCCTCATGAGCCCGATCGATAGCTGGATGGCCTATGTGCCTCCGATTATTTTTCTAACGGGAGGGGCTCTTAGATTGGCAATTTTCAACACATTACCATCAGGCAAGTTCTTTAGGGGCCTTGCAATACCCGCAGCTGCTAGTTTTATTATCGGAATAGCGATCGCCTATCATTATGACAGTGTATTTATTACTGGACTAATGTCAAAATCTTACGTATACTTTGGGGTAGCGATCTTTATGGCATTTATGATGTTATCTCCGATCGAAATGTTCTCGGCAAAAAACGCAAAACAAGGAGTGAGCAAAAACATTTTTCAACTAATGGCATTAGGTATATTTATTCTTTTGGTGATTTTTATACCTAAGCATGCGTTTTGGATCAATGTCATTTCTTACATACTACTGGCAATACTAGATAATTTAAAAAGGAAAAATTCATTGGCTTAAGCCAAAAAAGCGAGTACTTACCAATATTGACTTATTTTTGCACAAATTTTAACAATGGCGATTTTTATTACTGATGAGTGTATAAACTGTGGAGCATGCGAACCTGAGTGTCCAAATAATGCGATCTATGAAGGTGGTGTGGAGTGGAACATGCAAGAAGGAACCACGGTTAAGGGTGACTATAAAATGGAAAACGGTAAAATAGTACCTTCTGATGAGATGCAACATCCGATCGAAGAAGAGTTTTATTTTATCGCTCCCGATAAATGTACGGAGTGTAAAGGATTCCATGACGAACCTCAATGTGCAGCAGTGTGCCCAGTAGATTGTTGTGTCCCAGATAGAGACATTGTAGAAACCGACGAAGTACTATTGGCTAGGCAAGCAAAATTACATGCTTAAATACCCAACCATCTTTCATACTCCTCTCTCCCGCTAAGAAATCTCTTCTTATCAGACTTGATAAAAATGTGGCGGAAGTACGATTTTATGTTATTAATTAGTGTCATAGGATTATAGTTTGGAACGCTATACTATATATACGTTTGATAAAACGAAAAGATGCGGATCTATGACAAGAAAAGTGACTTAAATTGAAAGATTAGGGGTAAACCCTAGGTTTTTGACAAGCTATTTATAAAATATCAAGATATATAATAAAATGGAGTGTCATCAAGGCATATACTCCAGCCAGTATATCATCGAGCATTACACTGAAAGGATGTTTCATTTTTTCATCTATGGCCTTAATTCCGAATGGCTTGAGTATATCAAAAAATCTAAAAAGGATCAGCCCTAGAATGGCCCACTTTAAATGAAAAGGAATAAATAGATAGGTAATCCACTGCCCTACAGTCTCATCGATAACGACTCTTGAAGGATCGTGTCCCCACTCATCTTCCATATCTCGACAAGCGATCGTCCCTAAATAAGTAAAAACAATACTTAAACCGATAAGTAAATAATTAATATCGAATGGATAGTAATAGTGGAAAGCAATGTACGAAAGTGTACCAAATATAGCTCCGTAGGTACCAGGTGCACCTGGGATATTTCCCAGGTACCCAGTGGTAGCTATAAATTTTAATATATTTCTTATCAACTAGAAATTTTAAACAGTCGCTGCAAGATCAGCCAATCTAGCTGAATACCCTGCCTCATTATCATACCAACATACAACTTTTACCAGATTTCCATTGACATTAGTCAAAAGTGAATCAAAAATAGCTGAGTGAGGGTTACCTACGATATCGGCTGATACTATCGGAGCATCTGTATATTCAATGATTCCCTTGAGCTTTCCGGCTGCCTCTTTTTTGAACATCGCATTTACTGCCTCGACTGTTGTTTTTTTCTTTACGATTACATTTAACTCGATAAGTGACCCAGTGATGATAGGTACTCTCAGAGCCATTGCAGATAATTTACCTTTGATCTTAGGGTAAACTTTAGCTACTGCTACTGCAGCTCCTGTAGAGGTCGGAATAATATTATAAGCTGCAGCTCTAGCTCTTCTCAAATCACTATGTGGTGCATCTTGGATTCTCTGATCAGAAGTATAGGCATGAGTCGTTGTTAAAGACCCTCTTGTTATTCCCAGTTTCTCGTCCAATACTTTGATTGTAGGCGATAGACAGTTCGTCGTGCAACTTGCATTAGAAAAATGCTTTGCCTTCTTAGACATCCCTTTATCATTTACTCCTAAAACGATCGTTTCAAAACCATCTCCTTTGGCTGGAGCCGAAAGTATTACCTTACTCGCACCTGCTTGGATATGTAAATCTGCAGTTTCTTTAGTTCTGAATACTCCTGTACATTCTAATACAGTATCCACTTTCAACTTAGTCCATGGCAAGTTTAGAGGGTCTCTTTCAGAGAATGAAGCGATTTTCTTTCCTTTTATAGTTATAGACTTAGCATCAGACTTAACAGCTCCGTTAAATATTCCATGAGCAGAGTCATACTTAAATAAGTGTGCCAGTGTAGCATTATCCGTTAAATCGTTGATCGCAACAACTTGAACGTTTTTGTCTAAAAGTAATCTTCTCAAAGTAAGTCTACCTATTCTTCCAAAACCATTAATGGCAATACGTTTTTTCATTTTGAATCTCTTATGAAGTTAAATAAAACAAAACCGACTATTTTGGTTTTGATAAAGACGATGTGTCCGTGTGGGAATAGTTTTTTTTTTCCATTAAAGGAAAAAAAGCGGAAGAGGAGGGATTCGAACCCCCGGTACCCGTTAAGGTACGTCGGTTTTCAAGACCGGTGCATTAAACCAGCTCTGCCACTCTTCCTAAAAGCTGTTTTAGCGGTCGCAAATTTACAATGTTTTATTACTAAACCTAACATATCTCAAAAAAAAAGACCTCACTATTTTCGTGAGGTCTAAAAATCAATAATTAGTATAACTTACGACAGTGTCGTCATGTTTCTTATCAATATACTTTTACGCTTAAAATATATCTGATTTGACTTTTTAAGGTCATTTAGAACGGAGGTTACGGTTTGACGAGAAGTGCCTGTAAAATTGGCAATGTCTTGTTGAGTAAGACAGTGCTTAAAAAGCATCTCATATCCGATCTGTTTTCCAAAATTCTTGGCATTGTCCTTTAAAAAATCAATGATTCTTTCTCGAGCATCTTTAAAAACCAATGACTCGATCCGCTTCTCTGCAAAGTGTAATTTCTTACCTAATATATTAATCACATTACTTGACAATTCTGGATAAGCAAACATAATCTGTCTGAATCTATCTGCATCTATTTCAAATATGATCGTATCGTTTTCCAAACAATAGGCAAAATTTTCTCTCAGCTTCTCTCCAAACAAAGCCATCTCTCCGAACATCGCTTCGGGATAGATTACAGATTTTATCACTTCCTTACCGGATCTAGAATTTGTACCTATCTTGAGATTACCTTCCATCAAGAAATGCAACTCGTTACTGGGATCACCTAGTTGATAGATGTATCTGTTTTTACGGTACTTTTTAATTTTAATATGCTCCGTAACGGCTTCTAATACCTCTTGTTCTACGTCTTCAAAAATGGAAATAGATCGAAGTCTTTCTGTTATGGATAGCAACGTTGGTTTTTGGGGAATCATCATTGTCTAATTTGAATTATTTATCAAATACAAGACACTTTAAAAAACTGTCTCCCCTATTGCAAATATTTACATTATAGTCTAAAAATCATGTTGCATCCTCAATCCAATATTTCTCGGAGCCTCTAATTCTGCGGGTCTCAGCGTATATTCTACGTTAAAAACATTATTCAAAAGAAATGTAAATTTTGTATTATATAAGGTATAAGCTAGCCTAAAATCACTTACTAGAAATCCCGAATTATTCATATCTCGATAGTCTCCTATGCCTCCCACTGCCTCAAAAATTCCATCAATATTTATTATATGGCTTGAAGCATTTGAGGAAAT
>CALDEN010000286.1 GCA_937942405.1 uncultured Saprospiraceae bacterium | reverse complement strand
TCCGGATAGTAATTACTGTTATGGAGAAGGTGGAGCCGGAACCTATTCTGATGGTAAGTTGTATACTCGATCGTATAAACGAGGAAAGATCTCCAAAGTACTCGATCTCCTCGTCGAACATGGAGCAAAGGAGGATATACTCATCGACGCTCACCCACATATCGGCTCTAATAAATTGCCCAAGATTATAGCTGAGATGAGAGCGACAATCGAGCGGCATGGAGGAGAGATTCACTTCGATAGTCAGGTGATTGACCTACAGTTGGATTCTTCTAAGATTAAAGCAGTGCAACTCCGAGATGGAACAAAAATAAAGTGTGACTATGTAATACTGGCTACAGGGCATAGTGCTAGAGATATATTTGCACTATTGGACAAGCATAAGATATATATAGAGGCTAAGCCTTTTGCACTTGGGATACGTATAGAGCATCCACAGCAAATCATCGACCAGGCTCAGTACAACGAGTCTCCTCGATCTGAGTTCTTACCGGCATCCAGCTACTCGTTGACCGCTCAGGTAGACCGTAAAGGGGTCTTTTCATTCTGTATGTGTCCCGGTGGATTGATCGTCCCTGCGGCTACCTCTCCAGGTGAGATCGTTGTAAATGGAATGAGCTTGTCACGTCGGGATTCGGCTTACGCCAATTCTGGGGTAGTTACAGCCATAGAACTGGATGAGTTATCGGACTATGGTTGTACGGGGACTTTTGCCTCATTGGATTTTCAACGTAAGGTAGAGCAAGGAATTTTTAACGCTGGAGATGGCTCTCAAAAAGCACCAGCTCAGAGAATGACAGACTTTGTAAGCGGACAAGCTTCTAAAGACCTCAATCCCAGTAGTTACATCCCAGGATTGTACGCTACTGATTTAAAAGAAATATTACCTGAGTTTGTATATGACAGACTTAAAAATGGACTTGTACAGTTTGGGAATAAAATGAAAAACTACATGACCCATGAGGCCAATATAGTAGCTGTAGAAAGTAGAACCTCCTCTCCGATAAAGATTCCTCGGAATAAAGAAAGTTATGCTCATGAGCAAATCTGTAATCTTTATCCTTGCGGAGAAGGGGCAGGTTATGCAGGAGGTATCCTATCTGCTGCCATGGATGGACAAAATGTTGCTAAGGCCATTTGTCAAAAAAGAAATTCTTGAAAACACTACAAAGCATTATTTAGCTACTACAGAAACTCTACTTTAGGGATTTTCGCTTTATTTTTATTCTTTTGGAATTATATTGGCTACATTGGTCATATAAGAGAAAAGCATAATTTATCTCCTACCAATGCAAGATTCTATTCATGAGTATTTAAGTTTTTTTAAAGGGTTTTTTGCCACGGCACCTGATGGGATAGTAGTATTCGATACAGATTACAAAGTAGCTTTTGCCAATGAAATATTGAATAAAGGTTTCAATATCCTTTGGGGTAGAGACATGACCAAAGGGCTAGATATATTCAATGATCCCTATTTTAAGGGCTTTTATACTCACAAGATTGAAAACTTAAAAGAAGCCAGGAAAGGGGAGATTCAGAAATTCAAAGAAACGTTTAAAATATCAGGAAATACATACTACCATAGTGTAGTAGCTAGGGCAGTGAGTAACAGTTCAGGTAAGTGCCTAGGAATAATTGTAAATATAAAGGATGTAAGTGAGTATGTCGGATTGTCTACTTTGCTAAAAGAACGAGAAGCGACACTAAATGCGATTCTAAATGCTACTCCTGATGGAATTTATGCTCTAGATAAAGCGTTAGAAGTCATCGCTATTAATAAACAAGCCATTGATGAATTTAGAGAAGGGGGCTTTAAAGTAGAAAAGGGAACAAATCTCCATGATATCGTCGAAGAGAAGAAACTGAGTAGATGGATGGACACTTATTTTTCTAAAGTCTTTAATGGAGAACCTATAATGTATGAAGGACCTCTAGACAAGATAAATGGACAAACCGTACATGTTCAAAACAAATATCGGCCGGTATATAATCATGAAAAAGAGATTTTTGCCATTCTAGAGATCAGTAGGGATGTCACAGAGGCAGTATCACAAGATAAAATTATTCAAGAACAGTTAAAAGATCTAGATTTAAAGAATAAAGAACTCAATAGATATATTGATTCTAATCTGCAATTAGAAAATTTTGCATATATCGCTTCACATGATTTAAAAGCACCATTGAGATCAGTGGTTAGTTTTGCTCATTTACTTAAAAGTAAAATTTACGATGGCCTCGATGATAAATCTAAAAGCTATCTAGACATTGTGGTAAAGAGTTCTGAAAACATGCAAGAACTTATAGATGATTTACTTACTTATAGTCGGGTAAAAACGACCAAAATCAAACTCGTAAATCTGGATTTAAATGATCTGCTCAAGAGAGTATTGATGGAATTAGATGTTGATATCCAGGAGAAACATGCACAAGTGGTAATACCCGAGAGTCTGCCGACAATCATGGCAGACGAGTCATTGTTAAATCAACTGTTTTCTAATCTGATTCGTAATGCAATAAAATTTCAAGCTCCAGGGAGTAATCCTCTTGTCCAAATATTATTTGAGGAAGATAGCTTATTCTGGAAGTTTGAAGTAAAAGATAATGGCATCGGAATTAGTGAAAAGAATTTCGAAAAGATTTTTGGAACCTTTGAAAAACTGCATAGTAACGATATCTATGAAGGTACCGGTCTGGGCTTAACCATATGCCGTAAAATTGTCGAAAAACACGAGGGAAGAATAAAAGTAGAGTCTAAATTAGACGAAGGCACAAGCTTCTCTTTTGTACTCAGCAAAAATCTAAAAGTTCCACAATTATCGTAAGTCAAGCATTATTACATATTTTATGTGATAATAATAACTATTCCATTCAAGGTTAATAAGCGTTTCACTAGGAGTACTTACTTCAATGCTTCGGTGAGGTACTTGTTGTCCAATAAATTTAGATAGATAGAATAAATTCCCTTAATTGAGTTTTTTCATCCAATTTGAGCTTTTTCTTTAACCTATATCTTGTCATCTGTAGACTTTTTAACTCGACATTGAGGATTTTAGCCACTTCATAGTTGTCTAAGTTCATTTTGATATAGGCACAATTCTTTAAATCGTTTGGAGTAAGTTTTGGATTTATAGTTGCGAGGTTTTTGTAAAAATTAGGATCTATAGATTCAAATGTTTCTTTGAAATCCTCAAGTCCATTATCATGGATTTCGAGGTGATCTATATCTCTTTCAATAGTCTTGAGTTTCCTCAATACCTTACTTTCACTATTCTCAGTTTTGAGGTCTTGATAGCATGATTGTATCAGAGATTTGATGCTCTTTATGTCATTAATTAGTTTGGTCGTATCTAATTCTTTGCTTAAAAGCTTTTTGTTTTTTAAGTCGATGTCACTTTCAAAATCATTTCGATCACTCTCCATTCTTTGAGTTTTTATCTCCAAAGATTTTTCAAGTTCTACTTTCTGATTTTTTATGATGCTGTTTAAAGAATAGAGCTCCTCGGTCTGTGATGCGAGTCTTCTTATTGCATCTTGTAGCGAAATGGCATTTAGCACTCTTGCATTCAGCTCTATACGAGTGACCGGTTTATTTAAAAAGTCGATCGATCCAAAGTCAAATGCTTCTTCTAAGACCTTTTCATCTTCTAGACCAGTAATGATTATAACGGGTATATTTTTGAAAGCTTGATTTTTCTTAATCATTTTTAAAGCCTCAAGTCCGCTAACTCTAGGCATCTGCCAGTCCAGAAGGATAAGATCGGGTTTTTCGTCACTTATGGTTTCTAGGATATTTTCTCCATCATCCAGTTCTGTAAAACTGTAATTTGTATCACCTAAATATTCTTTGTACAGAATACGATCAAACTGTCGATCATCGACAATCAGTATTTTGGGTAAATTCATAACGCCCTTATAGAATTTATTAAAAATAATACTTCGGCGAATATATTAATTTGTCTACTAATATATATCGCTTCTATAAGACAGCAATATTCTTTACTACCCCTATAAGGGTACTACAAAAACGCTACAAATGACCATATGTTATATAAATAAAACTAAAGACTAGCTACTGAAGCTAAGTGATGAGAGTATTTAAGAGTGTTCTTAATACGAGTGTTAATTTCTATTTGGTTTACAGGTTTACTCAAAAAGTCAACATTATCGAATTCGAGAATAATCTGTAATTCCATGGGATTAGAAACTCCGGTAATAACGATGATAGGTATTTTGTTAAATCTTAAGTGCTTCCTGATTTCTTGAAGAGTTTCTTTTCCTCCGATTACAGGCATCTGCCAGTCGAGTAATATGACATCAGGTTTGAAAGCATCCAGTGTTTCGATGATTTTAAGGCCGTTACTTAATTCTTCAAATAAGAATAGATCATCGCCTAAATACTCTTTGTATAGAATTCGATCAAATTTTCGATCATCGACAATAAGAATTTTGGATTTATTCATGAGTTTCACACTAAGGGATTGTACCAAG
>CALDEN010000285.1 GCA_937942405.1 uncultured Saprospiraceae bacterium | reverse complement strand
AGCTCTCCATCTAGATATGCAAACAATACATACCCACTTCCGAACAGCACTAAACCTACTTTCAAAAAAATCAAGAATAACTTAATATGGGTATAGTGAGTCTTTACCAAAAAGAACAGCGGAAACAAGGCTACCGAACTTAACTTATCTCTACGTATCGCTTGCCTGATGACCACCATCAGTAATCCAGCACCGAGTATAAGTATTACCTCATTAATTCCCAGAAAAGCCAAGGCTATCACCCCGAGAGCGATCAGTACATGTATATAGTTTTTAACGGCTTTCTTCCCGAGCTTGAGTATAGCTCCGAGTATAAAAGAAATCACTGCAGCTTTAATTCCATTTACGATCGGAACGACCCAAGCGATGTCGCTGAATTTTTCAAAAAAAACAGCCACTAGCAGCGTCAGACATACAGCTGGAAATATAAAAGAAAATCCTGCTACAAACAGTCCTTTAACACCTGCTCTATGATACCCACAGTGCATGGTCATCTCCGTAGAGTTAGGTCCTGGTATAAGATTAGTCGCTCCCATATAGTCTAGGAACTCTTGCGACGTCAGCCACTTCTTCTTCTCTACGAGATCATCCTGCATCATCGCTACATGAGCTGCAGGGCCACCAAATGCCACAAAGCCTAGCTTGAAAAAATATTGAAATACCTCTTTTAAATTTCCTGACATACTAAAGACTTAAACTGAAAAGATCAACATATGAAACTATACATATGCTGATCTTTTCTATTTAATAAATAAGCTTTTTTAAATCTCTCCTGCTGCTGATTCATTAATATTTACAATGTGGTCTCCTACTCTTTCTAAAGAAGAAAACAAGTTTGTAAATACCATGGCAGAGTTTACGTTATACGTATCATTTCCGAGATGCTCTTGGTTATAAGATCTCATAGAATTTCTCTGAACGTTAATCTCGTCTTCTAGCTCATAACACTTACTAAGTGATACATCGTCATACGTCTGAAGATTAAGATTATGGTTCATCTCATCGAATGCTCTACTTACGATTTCGATCAGTTCATTTAACTGCTCACGTTGTTCTGGAATAAAATAAATTTTTCTATTCATCTTAGATTCTACAGACTTAGCTAGTTGGTAGAATATATCTCCGATACGCTCCATATCATTACAGATATTGAAGAAACTTCTCAAACGAATACTCGTCTTGTGCGTCATTTCTTTGTCTGATAGATTTGTAATGTACTCTGTAATCTCTTTTTCAAACTTATCTGTGACGTCCTCATATTTTCGCAGTTTAGCGATCAATGTAAGACTCTCTTTATTATCTGTAGAATTAATAAGTTCCTTACTGAAACCTAACATTCTCGTTGTAATCTCTCCATATCTAGCAACTTCTTTTTGCAATTCTACAGTAGCTAATTCTGGAGTCCTGTTTGCAGAATCAATAAACTTAAGTGTATCTAATCCATCTTCTCCCTCTTTTTGAGGAACAGTCTTAATAGCCATTCTTACCAACCATGGTACAAAAGCAAGGAGTAAGAGTACATTAGCAATATTGAACAACGTATGGAATGCCGCCAATTTATACGTATTCATGATGTCCACAGAATTTAAATCCTTTGTTTTTAACTTTGCATTACTCTCAAAAATGTATGTGAAATTTTCAACAATTGTCGTAATTAATTCCATCGCCCAAGGCAATAAAAACACCATCCACGTTACTCCTATCAGATTGAACATAGAATGAATTCTGGCAGATCTTTTTGCATTTGTATTTCCTACTAATGAGGCCAATTCTGCGGTGATTGTAGTTCCTATATTTTCACCTAGTACCATGGCGGCCGCAACTTCTAAGGGCAGCCATCCTGCATATACTAAGGTCAAAGTAATCGCCATAGCAGCACTAGAAGATTGAACTATAATTGTTACCAAGGCTCCTACAAAAACAAAAAATATTCTAGACCATATTCCATAAGCTGCAAAACTTTCTATCCAAGCCAAAGCTTCACTTCCGCCAATATCTGGAACTGAATTTTTTAAATATGAAAGCCCTAAAAACAATATTGCAAACCCTACTAAAAACTCTCCCCAGTATTTTTTCTTTCCACTGCTTGTAAACAACATCGGTACACCTATAGCAAATAAAGGAATAGAATAAGCACTAAGCTTTACTTTAAAACCCAGAATTGCGATTATCCATCCTGTAACCGTTGTTCCTATGTTTGCACCCATCATTACCCCTGCAGATTCGAGAAGGGTTAAAAGTCCTGCATTAACAAAAGAAACGGTCATCACTGTCGTTGCAGATGATGATTGTACCAAAGCTGTAATTAAGAAACCTGTAAAAACGCCGAGATATCGATTCTTAGTCATCGTTCTCAAAATATTCCTCATTTGAGAACCAGCAGCTCTTTGGATACCATCGCTCATCATTTTCATACCATAGATGAAAAAAGCAAGAGATCCTACAATTTGTACTACATCCCAAAACCCAAAACTCACCCCTTCGGCGTCCCCTTTGGCCCATATCGAAGTGGAGCTTACAAGCATAATCACTAAAAAAGAGAATGCTACTTTTAAAAATTTGTTTGAAAGTATATTTTTCATTTCTAAATTTGGTATTATTATTTTAAACGTTTGGTTTGAAAGTATAAATTAAAAATGGATATCCATTTGCATTCTGTAAATTAATTCGTCATTATCACTCGTCTCTATCGCTCGGTATGTTATATCAGATTGTACTTTTAACTTATGTCCTACTACATACTTAGATAATCCTAAGGTATACTGTGTCTCGTTACTAGCCACACCTTCTTCTGGTTTTATATCTGTCCATCTTCCAGCAATCTCCCAGTTACTCTTAAACATATATCCCAAAGCCAGATTTACACCAGTTCCGGTATAATACGTTCCGATCTCTGTACCTTCTTCATTGTAGACAAATGGCCCTTCATCTGTAGATGTGTGAGCATACTCTCCCATAAATGATATTCCTTGGTATTTAAACATCATATCTATATGTAGATTTCTCAAATCATGAGCCATGAAATCACCGGTAGGATTGACGATAAAGCTTCCTTTTCTTCCTCGCTCTCTTCCTGCATCTTTATTTACATCATAGGCTACAGCTATTGCCAATTTAGGCTCTGATTCTCTTTTTACGGCAGCACCTATATAATCTCCTTTAGATGCAAAATTTCCAAAAGGTAAAGCTTCTATCTTCATTGTCAGTGCCGCACCTCCTACGTTAGATGAGGTTAAATTCTTTCCTTCTCCTGAAGAATAAGCGATAATCTCCTTTAAGATAAATCGATCTCCGAATGTATGATGGTGCTTAAGCATGATCCCTACATCCCGATCCAGCGTAAATCTAGAATTTAATCTAGATCGATCTACAAACTGTAAATTTCCAGATGAGATCACTCGTTCTCTATTTCCTGGCATTTTCCCTTGTCCTACCCAGACAGAAAAGTTCTCATAAAAATTCCACTCCACAAATGCATCTAATATTATGTTAGCAGCATTACTGAAGTTAGAACTGTTCCCACCGCCATTGTCTCTATTAGATAAGGCGAGCTCTGCTTTATACTTGAGCTTAGGGCTAAAAGCGAAGCCTCCAAACTTCAATCTGGATCTTCTGATAAAAACTCTGGATTCTCGATTTTCTAAAGAACCTAAATCTCCACCTACTACATCATATTGTCCCAAAAACAAGGTTTGGAATCTGAATCCTATCTTCATAGAATATGATGAATCTTGTGCCATTATTTGAAGGCCTTTTCCGAATTTTGGAGCTTTTATCTGTGCCATAACATCACAGGTAAAGAGCACCAAAGCAACAGCTGTCGCTACTAAATACTTTTTCATTTGGTTTTGCAATTTTTCCAGTATGCAAATTAAGAGATGCTATATTAAGCCAATGTTAACTTTTGGCGTAAGCCTGTAAATGGTCGGATACTAGACTAATATATTGTATGAATACTTCTATCTGAGAGAAAGAATAACTAGTCTTAAGGCAAATAATTATATGCGATTAATCAGAAAAAGCGAGGCAAATAAACTGAATACCTCTAAGAAAGGCTCCCATTAGCTGAGGGAATGGCTATATATTTATAAATATCAAGCCATTATATAGATCTATATAGATATCATCAGCTGGAATCTGATCTATACTGAGTATGCCATCTAGATGGATTCCCAGTTCAGCATTGATCTCCTTAAATGAGCTCTCTCCGAATTCCAATGCTTCTATACTGAGATTGGCAATTCGCACTTTATCGACACTATATACTTTAGATATAGTAGTATTATCCGCAGCTGTACGTAATACTAACTCCTTAGATTTCTCTTTAAAGACGCCTGCCTTTACTAATTCTGAACTTATAAGCGATACCGAAGATCCAGTATCTAAGCCAAAAGCATACGGTTTCCCTTTAATCGTAATCGGGATGATCGGAATACCATTAATGACTCCGATCTCAGATTTAACGAGTGATCTATCATTTAAAAAATCTTTAGCTGTTCTCGGCAGCAACTGTATGATGTGCTTACGATTATCTATATGGACGACATCAGAGTTGAGTATCGATGCTCCGATAATACCTAATAATTTACGATCTGCTAATGCCTCAATCTCTGATAGATCTACGCTATATGCTTCTATATTATTAATCGAATAATCTCCTAATGTAATATTCTGCAGATCCAGCTCGCTGCTATTGACTACACCCGTAAGGCTTTGAAATTCTACTTGTTGATTATTATGCTTAGACTCATTATAATTAGAATTCAATAATAAGGCATCAGCTCCAGTGTCAAAAATGAAAAAACCCTTATCCTCATTTATTTGTGACTCTAAGAGTATTAATCCATGAGCTTTAACAAATGGGATTGTATAGATAGCAGTATCTACATTCTCTTTTGCATTGAGAACGAACCCCATACACATAGATAAAAATGTAATATAAAAAGCTTTAATCATACTTGCCTTAAAAACGGTATACCTAAATATAGGGCCAATTGAGCAATTTGCCAACATCGGCTTAATACTTTGTTAACGTTGGCTTAACATTGGGGTGATCTTCTCGTAATATTAGTAAGTAGATTTGCCGTTTATCCGTGAATTATTTCTAGTTTTAACCTACAGGTACAATTACTCTTAATTGGAAAAATTGCACACTATTATTCCGAGTAATTGATGCCTATTTTTTATTCTTTATAGCTATAGAACAGTTCGCTCTAGGACATAAACTAGCTCTTATTTAAATTATCTTTGCGGTCGATAAAGTATCAAGTACATACCTATGAGTGTTAAGCACGATGAAGTAAAAGACTACTACGGTAAAGAACTACAGACCAACGAGGACTTAAAGACCAATGCCTGTTGCACCATAGAGGAGCCACCTAAGCATATAAAAGCCATCATGGCACAGATACATGATGAGGTGATGATAAAGTATTATGGCTGTGGATTGACGATACCCTATCAGCTCGACGGGCTTAAGGTTCTAGACCTGGGCTCTGGGAGTGGACGTGACTGCTATATCGCATCTAGCCTCGTAGGACAAGACGGCGAGGTGATAGGCGTAGACATGACGGATGAGCAGCTGGCTGTGGCCAATAAGCACATCGATTACCACACAGAAAAATTTGGGTTCAAGACTCCAAATGTAAAGTTCATCAAAGGCAATATCGACAATCTAGATTCTCTGGATTTAGAAAAAGGAAGCTTTGACCTGATTATATCTAACTGTGTCATCAACTTAGCTCTGGATAAAAAGAAAGTACTCCGTGATGCGTATGAACTTCTTAAGCCTGGAGGCGAAATGTACTTTAGTGATGTATACAGCGATCGACGTATAAAAGAAGAACTCCAGAAAGACCCTGTCCTCTGGGGAGAGTGCCTGAGTGGTGCTCTTTACTGGAATGATTTCCTCAACTATGCCAAAGGAGCCGGCTTTACAGACCCTCGTGTGACCGAGAGTCATCCCATCACTGTAGAAAACGAGGAGCTACAAGAAAAAATCGGAAATATAAAATTCTACTCAGTTACCTATCGCCTATTTAAAATCGATGGTCTAGAAAGCGATTGTGAAGATTATGGCCAGTCCGTACGATACAAAGGCACGATAACGGGTAAGCACAATGCGTACGATCTAGACGATCACCACCACTTCCCTACTGGCAAGATGATCACTGTCTGTGGCAACACCTATAAGATGCTGGCCGATACTCGATTTGCGGATCATTTTGAATTTTTCGGCACCTGGGATACCCACTATGGCATCTTTGAAGGATGTGGAGGTAATATGCCTTTTGCAGAAAGTGAAGGTGGAGATGGGGTTCCTTGTTGTTAGGGCGGCTATTGTGATTGGTAGTTGGGGATTTATTATTGCTTGTGGAATTTAAAGCTATATCAGTACGACACATTCGCTTTAATTACACACAACGAATAATGATATGCAGAGTCCACGTCCAACTCCACAACTAAAGTTAAGAAAAAGTCTCTGCAGACTAAGAATTCGCGTTTATATTTGGCCGTAGGAGAATATGGATGTGGATTCTGTCATCACCACTTGTATGTGCCAGGAATG
>CALDEN010000284.1 GCA_937942405.1 uncultured Saprospiraceae bacterium | reverse complement strand
CCCGATTCTGTTTTCCAGCTGGTAAATAGAATCACTAATTTCAGAACAATTGGTAATGTTGTTTTCGCAAACATCATTACCGGCACAATCCAGAATAGGTCTGGACATATCGGCACAATTGTTTGTTTCTAAAAAGTATTGTTCATTATCAAATTCGAACAAAATCAAGAAAGTTTTACAACCAATTTCTTGATTGGAATAAGGATTCATTTGAAGTTGATTTAACACAATAGTTGTACAATCAGGCTCTTCCCTTGTGCAGCTTACAAGATTGACGATAATAAAAAATGCGAGGATATACTTCATTCTATATATTTGAAAAATCAAAAGTCAGTTAATAATACAATTTGATTTGATGATTCCAGTTGGAATATCGGTAAAACTAAAATTAGACTTTATTAGGTAATAATAATTATATACGTCTCAGTGGCTATAGAACATCGATCTAGAATCGGTAGAAACTATTTTATACTCTTTGCTGTCTTAACTATATATCCCTTTTTCCTACTCATTTAGCGAGATTGATCATTAAATGAGCAGATATGAATAAGTACTTATACATTTGTCATACAAATCATAAAACACCTTGTCACAAGAATCATTTACTAAAGAAGAACAAGAAGTCCTCGACTCCATAAAAGTAAGTCGCATCTTCTTACCTATCTTAATCGGACTCGGTGTGGTTTCCTACCTTATATGGAAACAATGGAACCCTGAAGTCATCGGCCAGATAGAGTGGAGCGGTGTTACGATATTTTGGCTCTCGGCTTCCATCTTATTGTATGTGATCAGACATCTTTTTTATGCCTGGAGATTGAGGATATTGTCAGACGGCGTTTTTTCTTTTTGGAAGAGTATCGAGCTGGTTTTTTTATGGGAGTTTTCCACTGCGGTGTCTCCGACCAGTGTTGGGGGATCTACAGTCGCCCTGTTTTTCCTAGCCCAAGAAAAATTAAGTACTGCCAAAACCGTGTCCGTTGTGGTATATACGATGATCGTGGATACACTCTTCTTCTTAGTGAGCTTGCCGATATTATACTTTATCATCGGTCCAGTCGTATTGCGGCCAGATGCCCAGACCTTTGCCGATTTACAAGGCTATGGAGTGGGGTTTTGGTCTGTCATCATTTTTATGGCAGCTTATGGTTCCTTGTTTTTCTGGGGGATATTTATAAAACCTGAAGGCCTCCGTAATTTATTAATGTGGGTCTCTAAGCGTAAAATACTTAAACGCTTTCGCGAAAGCCTACAAAAAACAGCAGAAGATGTGGTGACCACTTCTCACGAACTGAAGGCTAAACCATGGTCATATCACTTCAATGTTATTGCCAGTAGTACAGGAGCATGGGTTACGCGTTTTTTGGCCATAAACTGTATCATCATCGCTCTGGTAAAAAATGTTCCGATGGATTTTTGGAATCAGTTTATCCTCTATGGACGAGGCAAAGCGATGCACTCCCTAGTACAGTTCAGCCCTACACCGGGTGGCTCTGGAGTGACAGAATACCTATTTGAAGGATTCTACAGCGACTATATCCCTGGAGGTATAGCCATCATTGTAGCTCTCATATGGAGACTGATTACCTACTATCCATACCTTTTTGCAGGAGCGATCATCATTCCTAACTGGATCCTTAAGATTTTAAATAATCGCCGCTTAGAGCGAAAATCAAAGTAGGATATGGTGTGTGTATCTCTTCCTTGCAGTCATCGACATAAAATAATAAGACTTTAATTTCCCCTATACTCCTCATTCATCTTGATAGCAGTAAAAGATCTTCAACCATCTAGCATGGTCATCTGACGTATACCGCTCCTTCTCTTAACGCGAATTAATACCAATCCAGATCCTCACAATTCCTTTATTAGAAACTATAGAGCAACCAAGTACCATTAAGTGAATTGTCGAGCACAAATCTCTTCGAGTTTTTACAATACGTAAACAAAAGCATTGTCCGTTTACGCTTAATGTCCATAAAAACTACGATTCAGTCAGATATTGCACTTGTAAACATACAATGCACACAATGAAATATTTACTAAGTGGTCTATTTGCTTTAATGCTCACTCTTAATGGGCTCAGTCAAAGTAAAATAGGATTTGAAGCAGCAGTTTTAAGAAATAGCTACGAAAAGCTCAATACCAAAGGTTCCTGCTTCCAGATCAACTACCTCTCTAAATGGACAATAACTGCAGAGTTTGAAAGAGGTAGTACTGCTGTGACTAACCTACCATCAGCTTATAAAGGACCAGAATTAGAAGAAAAATATACGATGCAATCGATAAGCATAGGTAGAAATTTTATAATGGACCCAGAAGGAAAAGCATGGCTGAGTACAAGTATTGGAATGCATATCGGAACCTTTAATGGTTACAAAAATTTTGCACCACCTCCACCTTTAGATCCCGGTATTACATTAAATGATATAGCTAACGGAGGAATTTTCAACATACTATTAATTCCTATTCTTATCTCAGAAACCATCCAAAACATCGATGCAGATCATTATAGTTATACACCTTATTCCGAAAAACTAAATGGCATGAACGCTGCAGTGATGCTCAATATAAAACTAGGAAAACATGGTGTACTAGGCATCGGTTCTAAATATGTACACAACCATAAAATCACAGGTTTGAGTTTTTCTGCCAAAGCAGGACTACGGTTTTAATTAATACTATTTGCGAGTTAATTTACTCTATTCTCCCCTCGAGGAATAATCCTTTTAAACCTTCCTTGAGGGGGCTAGAGTAAGAACTCTTCCATGAGCTTATTACACTTTCTAAACTGAAGACAACTCATCCTAGCAGTCATCGATAGGAAATAATTTGGCTTTAAGCCAATTCTACATTCGATGCTTTTTTCACATAATACACTAAAGCAGCGATCACGATTCCGAGACCTAAAAACTCTCTCACAAACTCGACATAGGGTTTGTCGGCTCTCATCGTCTCTACGATACTAGGCAGACCGTCCATCAACCACCCAAAAAAATCAGGAAGGTATAAC
>CALDEN010000283.1 GCA_937942405.1 uncultured Saprospiraceae bacterium | reverse complement strand
TACAAAACAAAGGAACAGGAATCATATCAGCCCTCCAGAGTGGCTACGCCATGTCCTCAGGAATGTACATCACTCGTATGGATGCCGACGACCTTATGACCACTGATAAACTATCTAGTCTTAAAAACCGATTACAGGATTCTACCTCCCCTTCATTGGCGACAGCTCATGTAAAATACTTCTCTGCAGAAGGGATGCAAGACGGCTACCTCAAATATGAGTCTTGGCTCAACGATCTATGCACCACAGAGAGTCACTATAAGCATATCTATAAAGAATGTGTCATCCCCTCACCCTGTTGGATGGTCGATCGAGAAACCTTCGATATGGTAGGAGGATTTAAAATGGAGCGATACCCTGAAGATTATGATCTGGCTTTCAGATTTTATCAACATCAGATCCCGATCGTTCCTGTTCAGAAAGTGCTCCATTACTGGAGAGATTACCCTACTCGTACATCGAGAACTAGTCCCGACTATTCTGACAATAGATTTCTGGCGATCAAAATGGATAATTTTATCCTTCTCGATTACGATTCCAGCAGATCGCTCGTCTTGTGGGGAGCAGGAAAAAAAGGCAAAGCACTAGCTCAATTACTAATAAATAGAACTACCCCATTTCGCTGGATATCCAATAATGATAAAAAAATAGGGAAAAACATCTACGGACAGATTATCCAATCTGATACACAAGATCTTCCAAAAGATGCTCAAGTAATTTTGGCTATAGCCAATCCAGAAGAAAAAAAACAAGCCATTCAAGACTTAAAATCCCAGGGATTAACGCTGAAATCATCATTATTCCCATTCTGCTGACAGAAAATCAGCAAATTAAGTATTACGATTTATTATATATATAGAATATTTTAATATATTTTTGTGCAACACTCATTACTTATGCACAAGATAGCCTTATACTGCCTTTTGTTTTTACCTGTGGTTTTATTTGCTGAAAATCCAGCTTTAGTGGCTTTTAGCGATTTAAACTACGAAGAAGCTCTCCTTATAGGAAAAGAGCAAAACAAACTCATCTTTATAAACTACAATGCCGAGGATGTAGATCCTTGTAGAATAATGGAAGAGACTACTTTTTCTAATAGAGAAGTGATCAATCTACTCAATGCCAACTTCGTCAATATCGATGCCAACATAGATCAACAAGTCGGAAAAGAATGGATTAAAAAATTCGGAGTGGAATGCTTACCGACCTTCATGGTTTTAGATAATAACGGGAAATTAGAAGGAATTAATCAAGGAACATTATCTACACCTGCTTTTATTAAGTGGTTGACAAATATGTCTTCAGTAAAACTGAAAATAGAAGAAACTCGTAATTCAAAAGAGACCATAAAAAAACAAGCTGACAAATCAGATAATCTGCTTGCCATAAAAAGAAAGCTGAAGGCTGCAGAAGGCAACTATGTAAATGCTCGTTCCGAAAAAACGGAACTCGACGATAAAATTACTGCTGACATAAATAGTACTGATCTCAATAAACGTACTTCTGAAAATTCTACTTTAATAGCTAACGAGACCACAACAGAAATTACTGTTCTGAACTCAGAAACGCTTACAGAGAATTCCAAAACTGAATTTGTTCCAGAAAAAGTACGTGTGCCTCATGTAGAAAATTTAGAGAACACAAGCCTGACACGTACGATGAGTTACTCTATCCAGATAGGAGCATTTGCCAATTATCTAAATGCCAAAAACATCATGGAAAAAAGCAAACATGATTTTGAAAAACATTACTATATCCTAGAAGAACCCACTAAAAGCGGGAAATTTTTATACAAAGTAGTCGTCGGCACATACACCTCAAAGGAAGAAGCTCAAGTAGCTCTTCAAAACCTCGTAGATAAAGGTTATGACGGCTTTCTCAGAAGAATTTAATGATCTCAGTGTATCAATGATTTAGAGCTTAAATAACATTTTGATTAAACAAAAAGAAGCATTAATTTTATACATAATATGTTTCCCTTAAAGCATTACGAACTCATTCAACTAAATCTAAAAATAAAACATGAGCAAACTAGATGACTGCATGGTTAAATACATGGCAGAAAACGAAAAACACAACTTAGGACTCGACGAGGGCTTTTTAAGACTTGTTGCCAAAGGTTGTGGACCGTCTATTTACAAAGCCGACTCTTCTAAAGTATCTGCATCAGATCCTAAAGAACTCGAAACTGTAAAGAAGAACTATCTAATCAAAAAACTGGGCTTAAAAGATACTCCTAAACTAGATGAAGGAATCGCTGCAGTAATGGAAAAATTTGGAAAAGGAAATAGAAATAAATATAGACCATTGGTTTATGCTTTATTGGCTACACACTTCAGAAAAAAATCTTTTTATAAAGCTAAATAGTCTTTGGCTTTAGACAAATATAGATGCTCACTTCAATCGAGGTGGGCATTTTTTATTTGTACTCATCAGTAGTACCTTTGTCGCTCAATATTTAGATATGATAAAGAGCATTTACCTAGCATTATTTGTTTCCATTCTTTTTACCCTGAGCTCTTGCGGTAAAAAAGGAAT
>CALDEN010000282.1 GCA_937942405.1 uncultured Saprospiraceae bacterium | reverse complement strand
TGCTAAAAAATACCCGGCTCAAGTAGAGATCGTAGATCTGAGATCTATCGCACCGCTGGATTACGACACCGTTTTTGAATCCGTAAAAATGCATAGTCGATGTATCATCGTAACGGAAGAGTCTCCTAATAATTCGTTTGCTCAGGCCCTCGCAGGAAAGATCCAAGAAGAATGTTTTAGAAACTTAGATGCCCCCGTAAAAGTAGTCGGAGCACTAGAGATCCCTGCTATACCTCTTAATACAGATCTAGAAGCTCACTACTTACCTAGTGCAGAAAAACTGAGTGTGGCAATTAAGGAAGTGTTGGCGTATTAATTAAAGAGACCCAACCCAGTCATACTTAAAAGGGAAGAAGTAAAATAATTACTTTAGAAACAGAAATTTATTCCAAGTAATTATCAGAGTACTGCTTCCATTTGTCATGTTGAGCTTGTCGAAACATCTTTATTTATGTTGCAAAGGTTTTATTTTAATGAGATCAATTTTTAATGGACAAAGATTCCTACCATCCGCGGCAAGCCTCTACTCGTTGCACTTGATCTGAATGAAAAAAGAGTTAGAAACAAGAGTGCCGTTTTATAAAAAAATTAGTTTCCTAATTACCTCCTGTTCAATTAATACTTTTTTATCTCCATAGCAGCATTACGGAAAGAGCGTTTTTCAATTTAGGCACAAACCTATATTACTATAAAATGGAATGAAAAAATACATTTTAACTCATCCTTCCTTTCTCCTTCGTCGAAATTCCCTCCTTCTCTTTAAAGAGAAGGATCGAGATGCTTACCCTCTATTTTAGGAAAGGGTAAAATTGGCCTTAGTCAATTGTGGGTGAGTTCCTAATACAGATGTTTAAAAAAATCCTGAATGTTACTTGTTCATCCCATCCCTGTCTTCTTTTAAAATAGAAGGAGTAAAACAATTACTGATACTTTTTTTCTTCTCGATAGCAGGGATCCTCAGTCTCACAATCCCATTTCTCTTTGGATAAAGAAGCGAATATTGAATTCTATTCAAACTCATTTTATTATTTATAAATCCCTCTTTCATTTACTGAAGATTTCTCTCTGCACTGCGTTCCGGTCGAAATGAAAAAAATTAGTTCCTTTTCTTCATTCCCCTTGAGCTAAAATAAAAAAAGGCCCCGATCTATCAGATCGGAGCCCCACACTTTATAATTAAACATTTTATTTCAAAGTCCTAGAGACTCGGTATAAGTACTCTATCTAATACATGAATCACTCCGTTAGTCGCTTGTACATCTGCAAGGACTACTGTAGACTCTCCTCCTGTGGCATCTGTAATTTTTACACCATCAGTTATATCAACAGTTACTTCTTGTCCTGCTACCGTTCCTACTGCACCATTGGTCAAATCACCAGAAGTTACATTGGCTCCAGCCACAACATGATACGTTAGTACAGTCGCTAATTGATCAGCAGTTAATCCTGCCACTACTGTACTGATATCATCAAATGCACTATTAAGCGGTGCAAAAACCGTAAAAGGTCCATCTCCACTTAATACACCTACTAGATCACCTGGTGCACCAGCTAGAGCTCCTACTAGAGAAGTAAAATTGGCATTGGCAGATGCATGTCCTACTACGTCTAACGGAGTTATCACTGCATCTACTACATGGATTACTCCATTGTCTGCAATGATGTCTGCAGTAGTAACAGTAGCGGTATTATTTACAGTCACACCTGATCCACTCTCTATCAGTATAGATAGAGCTGCACCTCCTGGACCAGAAGCTGAAGCAGTACTTGCATAAGTCTGTCCATCAGCTAGATCTGTAGATTTTACCTCTGCACCTACTACGTGATATAATAAAATGTCTGTTAGGTCCGCATCAGAGATCGTTGCTAGATCCACTCCCAATGCCGTAAATGCATCATTAGTCGGTGCAAAAACTGTAAAAGGTCCATCTCCTTGTAGTGTTTCTACGAGACTTACTCTAGTCAGTGCTGCTACTAGTGTTGAAAACTGATCATCACCCACAGCGATGTCTACAATAGTGTTCGTTACAGGTTCGTCAGGCTCATCATCTCCACATGAGGTAACAAAGAAGCCAGCAAAGAGTAAAAGAATTAAACTTAATTTTTTCATATCGTTATTAATTTTGGTACTCCTAACAGCATCAGTTTTCATTTTGTTTAACTTTTTTTCATTTTGTTTAATTGTATTTCTTCTTACGGACACTTTATGGATTTATTTTATTGAACTTAATTCTTTTCAATTCAATATATATTGAAATTTAATAGAGAACAGATTTGTCAATGGAAGCCAAAACAAATATGCTTATTAGTCGTTAAAGACTAGAATAAAAACTTATTTTTACTTTTTATGACTAGTTATATGGTTTTATACTACTAAATGACTTAGATTAAGGAATATTTGAAAACTAGAGAACGTATCATATCTGCCGTACTAGAAGGCTTTAACGACAAAGGCTATCATGCCCTATCTGTTACTGACCTTGCACAGTTATGCAATATGAGTCGTGGTAATCTGGCCTATCATTATAAGTATAAAGAAGATATACTCGATGATATTTCTGTAAAAATGGTCAAGGATATCAGTCGATTCCTCAAAAAGAGAAAAGACTACCCTGCTTTCCATAATCTGAACTTAGACATACGTACGTGTAGATTTCTGCAAGAAAAATACCCGTTCGTATTTAGAGATATGTCCGTTCTCGAGCACTCTTCTATAAAGGAAGTACTCACTAAATGGTCAAAAGAGGTCATTAAAAGAAATCTGGATGCATTTGCCTACGGCATAAAAATCGGAAATGTAAAACCAGAGCCTTACGCGGGCCTATACTATCAGCTCTCTGTAAATGCATGGCTCATCACCTATAACTGGTTAGCCCAGGAGCAGGTGAGAGAAATAGGCCTAAACGAGGAAGCTCATACCATGGTATGGAGTACCATCATACCACACTTTACAGAAAAGGGCTTACAAGAATTTTTAAATTATTATGGGGATGATTTTATTTCAAATTTTGGAATACCCATACAACAATATATCGATCTCAAACATTTATTTTAAATAGTAATCTATCAACATGTATCAGCACTATTTTACCGAGGAACATCATTTATTTAGAGAAGGCTTCCGATCATTCTTGCAGGCAGAGGTAGTACCACACATCGATGAGTGGGAAAAGACCGGAACGATTGCTCGCGATATCTGGCCTAAATTTGGGCAAATGGGATACTTCGGCATACGCTATCCAGAAAAATACGGAGGATTAGATCTAGACATCTTCTACCTAGTCATCTGGCTAGAAGAGATGCAGCGGATAAACTCTGGTGGATTTGCGGCAGCGATGTGGGCACATAATTATCTGGCCATGACTCACCTCCTCAAAGAAGGAAGTGAAGAGATCAAAGAAAAATATCTTACTGCCAGTATCGCAGGTGAGATGATCGGCTGTCTATGCATCACTGAACCATTTGGTGGATCAGATGTAGGAGCGATGCGGACGACTGCAGTACTAGAAGGAGATCAGTATGTGCTCAATGGTTCTAAGACCTTTATAACCAATGGAGTCTACTCTGACTACCTCATCGTCATCGCCAAAATGCCTGACGTAGATAACCCTAAATCGATGGGTGTATTTCTCGTAGATAGAGATACTCCTGGACTCAGTGCATCTAAATTAGATAAACTCGGATGGAGAGCATCTGATACTGGGGAGATCGCATTCGATAATGTAAAAATTCCGGCTACTAACCTTATGGGTGAAGCGGGAAAAGGCTTTTACTATGTCATGCAACACTTCGCTCTAGAGCGTCTGATCATGGGAGTAAATGCTCATGCCCGTGCAGAATATGCTCTTGAATATACTAAGCAGTATATGTCCGAGCGTACGGCATTCGGTAAGTCGATCGATCGTTTCCAGGCATTGAGACATCGCATCGCAGAGATGGAGACTGAGGTAGAAATGGTCAAATCCTTTAACTACCAAGTGGCTCAAAACCTAGACAACAATGTATATGTAGTAAAAGAGGCCTGCATGTCCAAGCTGCAATCTACCAAAGTAGCAGACGAGGTCATCTACGACTGCTT
>CALDEN010000281.1 GCA_937942405.1 uncultured Saprospiraceae bacterium | reverse complement strand
TCTCGATCTACGGCATATCCGATCTGAAACATAAATACCTCGATCCCTCGCTTACGTGTCTCGTTGGGGTCTTTCATACGGAGTCCACCTGTCGCTGCATTTCTAGGATTTGCAAAGACGGATAGGCCCTCTTTTTCTCTTTGGGCATTGATTTTATCAAAATTCTCGATACGGATCAGCCCTTCTCCTCGTAGCTCGACGGTATGGATACCCTTAGAAGAAAAATCAGCTTTGATAGGGATAGAAGGAATGGCTTTGGCATTGGAGGTCATGAGCTCTCCCTTAGTGCCGTTACCTCGAGTAGCAGATCTTTCTAGTAGATCATTTTTATAAATGACCGCTATAGAACCTCCATCAAACTTAGGTTCGACACAGTACTCTATCTCTTCAGTCTCATCTATTTTGAGCAATCTTTTAATACTCTGATCGAAGTCATTGAGATCCTCAGCATTATATGAGTTACCGAGTGAGAGCATGGGAGTGAGATGTTCTACTGCATCGGACTCTTCATTGAGATCACTAGTGACTCGTTGTGTAGGAGAGTCAGGCAAAATCAACAATGGATTTTGCTCCTCTATTTTTTGTAATTTTTTAAAGAGTAGATCATACTCGTAATCAGAAATAACAGGATCGTTCATGACAGCGTACTTCCATTCATGATACTTTAAGCATCGACTTAAATCGACTAGATCCTCTGACGAGAGCTCTTTGTCTAAAAATGATTTGGTCTGATCGAAAAACGATTTCTCGTCGGACGGCTTGTACATCTGCGTGTTTTACTTAGAGCTTTACGATCTTAGTCGTTGCTACTTTTCCTTCTTGAAGGTTTACTTTAACGATATAAGTACCTGCCGTTATCGACGACACATCTATCTGACTATCAGTAGATTGTAAGATCACCTTTCCCGTAAGGTCGATTACTTCTATATCATTAAAGTCCGTAGACAAATCTATCGACAACCTATCCATTACAGGATTAGGGCTGACACTTAGGTTTACCTCTTGTGCTAGATTGTGTGTCGATAGTACCGCTCTCGGTATAGAAAGACTCGCAGTTGCAGTCCCGTCTTGTCCCGGAGATCCATTTCCGTTTATCGCATTTCCAGATACATAAAAGTTTACGCTAGATAAGCCATCTGTAGATGCCGTCCATTCTACCTCGAAGGTATTACTCGTACTCGGGCCTTGCTGCTCTACGTAGTTTTTAGATCCTAAAGATACGAGCTGAGCGTTACTACTCGGATTAGACCATACACTTAGATCATTGTCAGCATCATCTAGAGCCAGTATCTGAAAACCGTAACCAGAAGGATTCCCTGATCCTGCATTGATGGTTACTGATACTTTATATGTTTGGTTGGGATAATATTCCATGATCGCTTCCCCATTATCATCCAATACAGCAATATTTACTGTAGGGTCAAAATTTCCTGCAGCATGACATCCAGGATTTCCACATGTTCCCTCTCCAGGTGCACCTGTTGTACCTTGACCACCGACTGCCGCTCGGCCACCAGAGTTACTCATAAGAGCTAAACACAATAGAAAAGACATTAAACCGAGTGCTACTTTAAATTTTATCATGGTGATGCTTTTTTCTTTAACTAGAAACTAAATTCGGGAATTTTTCCCTTTGTACCTCTAAAATAGGATTCTATATAAGACATATCCTCCTCTTTTGTCTTCTTTAAGAAATACGGTGGACTAAATGTGATCTGCTTTGCCTCATAATCAAATTTTGCCATGACTACAGGAATATCCAGTGCTTTGGCAATTCTGTAAAATCCGGACTTAAATTTTTTAACCTTTACTCGTGTTCCTTCCGGTGCAAAACCGATTGTGTTTACTTTTCCGTCTTTATATAGCTGGATGATTTCATCTACGACCGATATTCCTTTAGTCCGATCGATCGGTAATAAACCCCACATTCTGAAAAACTTGTCAAAAGGCCATTTAAAAAGGGATTTTTTTCCCACAAATTTTACCTCTAGCCCGATAGTATATTTTACTAGTAAACCCACGGGTAGATCCCATCCAGATGTATGGGGAGCTGCAATAATGACCTTCTGTTTTACATCATTGGGGTGTGGACCTGCAACTTTCCACCGTATTATATAAGTATAAAATATCTTGCACAACCATCCGAACATACTCGTTATAATTTCTAATGAACCTGAAAATTATATTTTCTTTTTTAAACCTACGGTTTAAATTGTAGTCTATAATATATAATCCGATACGTGCAGGACATCAGCGATAGAGAATTAATACAATTATGCCTAGAGCCTTCGACTAAAGAGAAGGGCTTCAGACTATTGATGCAAGAGTATCAAGAAAAATTGTATTGGACGATCAGAAGGATGGTGCATATGCATCAAGATGCAGATGATGTCTTACAAAACACACTGATAAAGGCATATAGATTTATCGAAAAATTTAATCAAGAATCTAGCCTGCATACCTGGTTATATCGGATAGCTACTAACGAATCGCTTACTTTTTTAAAGAAAAAACAAAAAGCACAAACATTAAGTAGCGACGAGCTGAGTGAAAAAATAGGTGTCGAGCTCAAAGCAGATCCCTACTTTTCTGGAGACGACTGGGTAATTAATTTAAAAAAAGCCATTGAGATATTACCCGCTAAACAAAAAGCGGTATTTAATCTCAGGTATTATGATGAGATGAGTTATAAAGATATGTCGCAAGTACTAGATACTTCAGAAGGAGCACTCAAGGCATCGTATCATCATGCTGCCAAAAAAATAGAAGAATACTTAAAAAACAATGACTAACAAAGAGGACATACAGAGGGAATTAAAGGATATCGCTCCTTTGCTGGCTCAGGGCCAAAATAAAGCCAAGGAATATCTCGTACCTGAAGATTATTTTGCTCATCTGGGTGGAAAAAATATTTTGGCTATAGCCAAAGAAAAAGAAGGTGCAGCCTATAATGTTCCTCAAGATTACTTTGCAGACTTACAAAACAAAGTAGTCGCTCGCTTAGAGGAGGATAAGAACTTAAGTCAAAATAAGAAAAGTAAATCTGTGATCATCCGTAATATCAGGATGCTGAGTGGTATCGCTGCTTCTCTTATACTACTGATCTATGTGCGGACTAATTATACAGATCTGAGCTCCAACACAGATTATACTGCTACAGAAATAGAATCATATATCGAGCAAAACTTCGATGAGCTAGATCTGGAAGAACTCTTAGTATTAGAAGAGACTGAGGAGTGGGAGGAAGAGGCTTATGTGTATGAAGAGGATATCATCGACGATTACATAGAACAAAATATTTACACACTAGAAGAAGAATTTTTATCAGAATTAATTGAATAATATGTACAACAAATCATTTTTACTTACACTAGCCATCATACTCGGTACACTCGTATCTTATGGCCAAGGTGATCTATCTCAAGAAAGAAAAGATCGATTAGAACAAAGAAAAATAGCTTATATAACTACTGAGCTAGACATGACTGCGGACCAAGCTCAACGGTTTTGGCCTATTTACAATAAATACACTGCAGAACTCAGTGCGTCCAGAGGAGATAAACCTGGCAAGAAAAAGGAAGACACCGAGCTTTCAGACTCTGAAGCCGAGGCTCTCATCTCTACCATGTTAGATAATGAGGAAAAGAAAATTCAGCTAAAGAAAGAATATGTAGGTCAGTTAAAAAACGTGCTGAATAATCATCAAATCCTAAAATTGATGAACACAGAAAAGAAGTTTAGAAAAGAAATCCTCGATAGATACAAGAAGCGACGAAACAAAGGGGTCAAAAAAGAAAGAAAACCTGAGGAATAGACCGGATAAATCAAAGTTCTCAATTAATCAAAAAAGCCAAGGAATGAGCGTCAAAAATGACGCTCATTTTTTTTTATTGAAAATTACCTCAAAATGCCTAGAGATTATCTTAGGATTATAACACATCTGTAAAGAGATGAAATAGAGTTATTTACTGACGAACGGTTCAAATATTTATTATATAATCAACTGATGCTCAGCTATTTAACATAAATTATAATATTGTTTAATCTAAACCAAAATGTGGAAAAATATATTTTGCGAAAGGAAATAACAGCATTGTAAATTTCTATATTTACAGTCGGTTATTTTCCCAACCTGAATTTTTCTGAACATGAACCAAAACACAACGCAGAACCCCCTATTGAAAAATCTCGTTTCAGATTTTGAGTCTGTAATTTCCAATGGCTCGGAGGGATATTTTGACGAAAAACAATACCACGATCTTATTTCTTATTACGAGAAAGAATCAATGTTTGAAAAAGCCCTAGAGGTTTTATCATTGGCTCTACAGCAATTTGAATTTAGATCGGAGTTTTATTTGGCAAAAGCCAAGTTACTCCTCAACCTCGGTCAGTTAGAACAAGCATACAAATACCTAGACAAAGCTGAAAGCGTTGCTCCTTTTGAAGTAGAGATAAAGATATTAAGAGCTAAGGTTCTCGCAGAAGACGACCGTAATGTAGAAGCCTTAAACCTTCTAGACTCTATCAAGAGTGGATGTCTATCTGCTGATCTTGCGGAGATATGCATCAGTGAGTCGTACATCTTTGAAAAGATGAAGCAGTTTGACCTTATGTTCAGCTCACTGTCAGAGGCATTAGAAATAGATGCTTCCAATACAGAGGCTTTAGATCGTATATGGTTAAGTGCAGAGCTCAGTAGAGGGTATCTTAAAAGCATCACCTTACATAAACGTATCCTAGATAAAGATCCGTACAACTATCTAGCCTGGTATAATCTAGGTCATGCGTACTCTTCTATCGGAGAATATGAGGAAGCGATCATCTCTCTAGAGTACTCGTTTATCATCAATGCTGATTTTAAAAACGGATATCTAGATTGTGCAGATCTTTGTTTCCAATTAAAAAAATACGCAAAGTCTCTGGAGTACTATAAGGATGCTCACGAGCTCTTCGGTCCAGATACAGAGCTCAACTTGTTTATAGCAGAGTGCCACATAAAACTGGAACAAACCAAAGAAGCTAAAAGCAATCTATTCAGTGCTCTCAAAGTAGATCCGTATAACGAGGATCTATACTATAATCTAGCAGAGTGCTATTCTAAAGAAAAAAGCTGGTACAAAGCGATCAATGCATACCATAAGGCCATCTCTATCGACGATAACAGAGAGGAATATTACTTAGGTCTGGCTCTTGCTTATGCAGCAATAGATAATGATGAAAAAGCAATCATCAACTTTAAAAAATCTACCATGACAGGCATGGAACAACCTGAATACTGGGTGGCATTCTGCTCATACCTTATCCGTAAGGGAATGATCAGTGATGCTCTGATGATTCTTAACGAATCAGAAGACTTTACCTACAGTGCAGGACTACTCTACTGTCGTGCTGCATGTTCTTTTATAGAAAATAATACGGTCGAAGGCTTGACGATTCTAGAAGAGGCTCTTCTAGAAGACTTCTTCCAATTGGATATATTATATACCATCAATCCGGAGTTTAAAATTAATACTCAGATACAGGCGATCATTAGATACTACGCATCTGAACTTAATATTGCGACTACAGAGGTATAGTATAAAGATTCAATTAATAACCAAAACTCGAAGGGTGTGCTGCGAAAGTGGTACACCTTTTTTTTATGGGGGTGGGTGGTAAATTTGGATCAAGAGAAGAATATTATCTAATTTCTTTTAGGATACAACGTACGGATAATGATATCGATCGTCTCTCTGAGGCACGAAGAGATATGATCTGATATCTAGTGTTTTGTAGCGTTATTCGCCTCATATTCAATATATTTTATTAGGGCTTCGATTTCAATGTCTGTTAATTCTCGTTTATTCCCAGATCCACATCTTACTTCTTGGCCTCCATAAAAATCTATAATTTGAATTGCAATTGAGTCCTTGTTTTCATACAATAATTGACTATCCCTTATGAACGATTTTATCCAACCTGAATTTCGTCTTTCAGAGATTCCTGCTAAAGCAGGACCTGTTAAATTCTTATTCATTCTAAGTCCATGGCAACTTGCACATTGTTGGATGTACAATTCATGGCCTTTTGATATTTCTTGAGAATCATTAATGCTTATTTCTTTAAGTACAGCTTTTAGATTCTCTAATTCCTTGGCTTTTTCTTTGTAAAACGTACTGGCAATTATTATGTATCTTTTCTCTGAACCTTTGTCAGATATTATATGTGTGATATTTGAATTGCTGCTCGAAGAGGAAAGTATTTTTTTACAGTTGTATTGTTTTATTTGGCAGTCCGATTCTTCCTCAACTGTCATCTTGAGAACATCTAATATTGACTTGACTAATTTATTATATTCCTTTTGAAATTGAATTTCTGGAATGTATTCATAACTAAAGTATATAGAATTGTATTCTCCTATATCATTGATCGGACTTTCTGCTATATAGTTATATTTTGTTGCCGTGAAATCTCTTTTTACCTTCCAATCAGAAGGAAGTTTAGCAGTAATCCCTAGCTCTTCAAAAACTGTGTTCTTATAAGCATTCTCAGGTTGAATATTTCTGATAGAATTACAGCCTAAACAAATTATTAGTATAAGTGAGATGCTTGTTTTCATTTTCATTTTTAATGCTACATAACGGATCGGCGATACCCAGCGTCTCCCACGAAGGAGGATATGCTGTGGTTATCACTTGTTACTGATAGTCTTTTTTCAGTTCTTGAATTTCCTTATAATTTAGTTTATTTCCATTGTAAGTTCTTTCATTTCTTGTGTACTCTTTATAATTGCTGTTCGTTCTTAAACAACAGTTTGATATAGATTTGAATTTGAGTCTTTGTTCTTTATTGCGTATAAAGACATATAGTATTTTGGTCGTATTATTACCACCTAGTTTTATAGTAGTGTCTGTTCCATAGTGCAATTCTTGATATTTGCCGTAACCCGTTACTTCGCCAAAGTAACTATTTATGTTAATTTCACTTATTTCTCCTGCGTTAAGTTGATTTTCGTTTTCATTAAGTACTATTTTAATTTCATCTTCTTCTAACCTGATTGTACCAATAACTTGAGTACTGATTTCTTGGACAATTTCTTCATCTGATTTTTGAAGGATTTTGCTTAATAAGTAACTTAATCCTAAATATATAATCCCGATAACAATCAGATTTATGTTTGGCAGAAAAATATCAGTGAGTATAATAGCAAGAATTGGAATAACAATCATTCCTACTTTTCCATACCTGAATTTTGACGTATTTAGCTGTTTGACATAGTTGGATTTAAGTATGTCGAATTCGATTGTCATTTCGTATATTGATTATCAGTAACATAAGAATAAGTAGAAC
>CALDEN010000280.1 GCA_937942405.1 uncultured Saprospiraceae bacterium | reverse complement strand
TATACATAATGATCATTACAGCTGAGAAAGACATTCTGTGGCAATTGTAATTGCAATAATTCGTTCGACTCTATAACAGCTTGATAAATTTCATTGTCCGTACCTATAGTGTCTGTTCTGAAAACATAATCGACCGTTCCGTCTCCCCATAGATCTATATGAATATCTACTTTAAAAGTTTCAATAGAACCAATATTAGAAAGTATCCTGTTTTCTAGTATGACATCGACTTCACAAGATTCTGTAATTACGTAACTGATGGTGTCACAATTCTCAATACTAAACTGTGCAATAGAAATATTGAAAGAAATAAAACTGAATAAAAAAAGGAGATAGAAGTCCCGACACTTCATAGGAGAAATGGTCATAATTGTTCATCTTGGATTATAAATTGTTGTGCTGATTTACATCAGTACTTTTAAATATAAACAATTATAATATAAATCTTGAAAGGCTATGCAGCCTTTAACTTCCTTAGGTTAGACTTAGAAAGTTTTTCTTTGGCGAGTTCTAGCGTTACTCTAAACTCAGTAACTCCTTCCTCAGACGGTAAAGCGTACATTGCATCTGTAAGAATCGCCTCACATATACTACGCAAGCCTCTTGCACCTATTTTAAACTCTAATGCCTTTTCTGCGATATACTTCATCGCATCTTTGTCGAACTCTAAGTTTATGCCTTCTAGTTCGAATAGTTTCTTGTATTGCTTGAGCAATGAGTTTTTAGGCTCTGTAAGGATTCTTTGTAAGACCTCTTCTGTCAGCGGATTAAGATAGGTAAGTACAGGCATACGACCGATGAGTTCAGGTATGAGCCCGAATCCCTTAAGGTCTTGCTGGTTTATATATTGAAGAATGCTTTCTTCCTCGATACGTTCTTCTTGCTTATTGTTCCCGTAGCCGATCACTTGAGTGTTCATCCTTTTTGCGATCACCTTTTCTATTCCGTCAAATGCTCCACCACAGATAAAAAGTATGTTCTTAGTATCTACTGTGATCATCTTTTGTTCTGGATGCTTACGTCCACCGTTAGGCGGTACATTTACTTCTGTACCTTCTAGCATCTTGAGTAGTGACTGTTGCACTCCCTCTCCAGATACATCTCTCGTAATCGACGGATTATTTGACTTACGAGCAATCTTATCTAATTCATCGATGTAGACGATACCTTTCTGAGCTGCGTTTACATTGTAGTCACAGTTCTGGAGTAATCTAGTAAGCATGCTTTCCACATCCTCTCCTACGTATCCTGCTTCCGTAAATACCGTAGCATCTACGATCGCAAAAGGTACTTGTAAAAATCGAGCAATACTCTTTGCTAGTAAGGTCTTACCTGTACCGGTCTGACCTACAAAGAGTATGTTCGATTTTTCTATTTCGACGTCGACATTTTTTTGTTGACGTAATCTTTTATAGTGATTATATACGGCTACAGATAGATATTTCTTGGCATCGTTTTGACCGATTACATATTGGTCTAAGTATGCTTTTATATCCATCGGTTTTACCCCTTCTGGAATCGATATATCTTCTGAATCATCATTTTTGGCAGTAATTTCCTCTTGGATTATATTACTCGCTTGATCGGTACATGACTCACATATGTAGCCATCTATCCCTGCGATAAGGATGAGTGTTTCCTTTTCGTCTCTACCACAAAACGAGCAATTTTTCTTTTTATCTGCCATTATAGTTTATTAAGAAGTCTTTCTTGGATTTTTACTATCCAATACCTCATCTACGATTCCGTATTCTTTTGCATCATACGATGTCATCCAGTTATCTCTTTCAGAATCTGCTTCGATCTTCTTAAATGATTTTCCAGAATGCTTAGCCATGATCTCGTATAATTCTTTACGTAGATCCTTGATCAAGTTATACGATATTTCCATATCTGTAAACTGTCCTTGCATTCCTCCTGAAGGCTGGTGGATCATGACTCTACTATGTTGTAGACATGTACGCTTGCCTTTCTGCCCAGCCATTAGTAATACTGCACCCATAGATGCTGCTAATCCTGTACAGATCGTCGCCACATCTGGAGCTACATATTGCATCGTATCATAGATACCCATTCCTGCTATTACAGAACCTCCTGGACTATTGATAAACATTTGAATATCTCTCTTAGGATCTGTAGACTCTAGAAACAGCATTTGAGCTTGAATCACATTGGCTACATAATCGTTTACAGGTACTCCCATAAAGATGATTCTATCCATCATAAGTCTAGAAAATACATCCATACCTACCACGTTCATCTGTCTTTCCTCTATTACTTGAGGAGTAAATCCGGTAATATTGGGAGAGGAAGCTTCCATGTACTTTTCAAGGTGCATCGTGGAAAAACCTAAATGCTTTGTAGCGTACTTTTTAAATTCATCTTTATGAAACATATTCAATTTTTTCTAATATAAAGTTAATTAAAAGACCCGACTTATTTATTCAACTGCTCGTTCATCACTTTTACCTTCTCTTTGAAGTCGTCTAGGCTTATTTTTTCTACAACCTTAGTGACTCTGCCACCGACTATTGCAAATACCTTTTCACTTAACAACTCTTCGTACACTTTGTTTATCTGATTACGATCTTGCATCAGTTTCTGTACGGTAGAGTTAATATATTCACTATCCATTCCGTATGGCCCGAAGTATTGTTTTACTTGGTTAACGATGTTTTCTTGGATTTCATCTGGCTTTACTTCTATCTTTTCCACTTTAGCGATCTCACCTCTTATTAGTGTCCACTTTAGGTTTTTTACAAACTCTGGAAACTCCTTGTCTAATTGCTCCTCAGTCAACTTTTCATTGGTCGTGATGAGCCATCTTTTTAAGAATGGTTCCGGAAGTGCCATATCGTTAGACTCGATGAGGTTTTCCATGATATCTCTATACATGTAAGAGTCTGCCTGTGTTTTGTAATATTTTCCGATTTCTTCTTTGACCTTGTCTTTGGCCTCAGCCTCACTCTTTATCTTATCTGGTCCGAAGTAGCCGTCAAAAAAGGCCTGATCCATTTCTGCCGGCTTTAATCTCAGCACTTTTTCTAT
>CALDEN010000279.1 GCA_937942405.1 uncultured Saprospiraceae bacterium | reverse complement strand
CAGTAATAGGAGAAGTTGGGATGTAGTTGTTTTCATATTGTTAAAATAGGAGCTTTTTGAGAGAATAGGGATATTGAGGAAGACATGAGTTGCTTTTTTCGTTGATGTATTCCTATTGCGGTTTAGCAGGATTGATTGTTTTCTGAAGTGAACTCACCCCCGACCCCTACCAAAACGGCAGGCGATCCTCTCTTGAAACAATGCCTTTGTTTCGTGCTCTTTTCGTCAATAAGATAATGGTCAAATTGTAATTAGTAACTAAAGCAAAGGTATCCCTTAATCAAGGCAGGAATTGCTGTTATTGCAAAGAGACAAACAATCCCAAGCAATATAATACCCGTTAATTCAAGAAATACAAAAAAGCCTTTTTTCCCTTTAGAAAAGCTATACATTAATCCAATAAATAAATATGGAATACCAAAGAATAGACCAAATGGAAAACCGCATAAAATCCACATCAATAAAACTTGATCTATAGGTTTCCATGAATTCCTATACCATTTGGTTTTATTAGGTGGGACTAATTGATTCTTATCTAAAAAAGAACCCCAATCATACTCTAAATTAAATGTATCTAGAGTTCCTAAATCTTCATTCAGAACAAAGTAATAATCTCTTTTCCAAGATTGAATATCGTGGTCGAACTTAGCGTAGTATCCGATTACATTATTTTTATAGAAATACCATTTTTGTAAATTTTGTAATCGATGATAAGTTTTATCTTTCTTTTTGTACCACATATTTGTCCCTCCACCAGGATGATTTATAGTAGTTCCATTTCCTGTCTCACATCTCCAATCTCCAAGTCCCATAGCTAATAGACTAGAACCAAAAAAGCACATGAAAATGAGAATCAGCAAAAAGGTATCAATAGATTTATTTTGCATCAATTTAATTTTTGACTTCCATCCAATACTCATTACTCGCTGCAAGACGGAGCTTACAGTGCCTGCACTATTTAAGATGCATTTAGCATCTTAAATTCTCGACACTCCGTGTCGAGACCGTTTAGTTATTTTTCCGTTCGATCTGAGCACCGATGGCATTGAGCCTCGTATCTATGTTCTGATAACCTCTGTCGATCTGATTTATGTTATGGATGGTACTCATACCCGTAGCTGATAGTGCCGCTATAAGCAATGATACACCTGCTCGGATATCTGGTGAGGTCATCGTAATTCCTTTTAAGGTAGACTTACGTTCTAATCCGATAACCGTGGCTCTGTGTGGATCACATAATATGATCTGAGCTCCCATGTCGATGAGTTTATCGACAAAGAATAATCGACTCTCGAACATCTTTTGATGGATCAGTACACTACCCCTCGCCTGAGTAGCGACCACAAGTAAGATACTCAATAGATCTGGTGTAAACCCGGGCCATGGTGCATCGTATACCGTCAGAATAGATCCATCGATAAAGGTCTGTATCTCATATAAATCTTGCTCTGGAATAATGATGTCATCATTTTCAAAACTCATCTGGATTCCCAGTTTCTGGAAAGTCGCAGGGATGTTTCCGAGCTCTGAAAGTTGTACATCTTTGATACGGATACTCGACTGAGTCATCGCTGCTAGACCTATAAAACTACCGATCTCGATCATATCTGGCAGGATTCTATGGTCAGTACCTCCGAGGCTGTCTACTCCTTTTATGGTCAATAGATTAGAACCTACTCCTTTTATCTTAGCACCCATGCGATTGAGCATCTTACAGAGTTGCTGTAGGTATGGCTCACATGCGGCATTATATATCGTGGTTTTTCCCTCTGCCATTACTGCTGCCATGACTACATTGGCAGTACCTGTGACAGAGATCTCATCCATGTGGATGTATGTACCCTTCAGGCCATCGGTACCGAGAAAGAACTGATCTTTTACCTCGTTATACTGAAAATCAGAGCCGAGCATCTTTAGACCATTAAGGTGAGTGTCTAGCCTTCTACGTCCGATCTTATCTCCTCCTGGCTTCGGCAAAAATGCCTTCCCAAAACGAGCCAAAAGTGGTCCGATCAGCATTACAGATCCTCTTATTTTTTTAGAGTCCGCGATATACTTCTGTGAGCTGAAGTAATCCAGATCGATATCGTCTGCTTTGAAGCTGTATTTATTAGGGTTATATTTTTTTACCTTGACACCGAGTCCTTTTAAGAGATCGATCAGTTTTCTGACGTCTACGATATCGGGTAGATTATCGATGGTAATCTTTTTATCAGATAATATAACTGCACACAATATCTGTAAGGACTCGTTTTTTGCCCCTTGAGGCGTCAGAGAACCATTCAGTTTTGCATTTCCTTGTACTTCAAAGTATTGACTCATACCGCTAAATTAAAAAGGACCTAGTGATATTTTACTATCGCTAAGTCCTAAGTTTTATTAAATCATGGACGTTTAAGATTATCTTCTACGTCTATTAGAGTTATTATTATTGCTTGAATTACTAGAATGTCTTCTTCTATTCTGTCCTCCGCCCTTGTTTCTATTGTTATTCTGTCTGCCTTTTCCAGTATGCGTTCTAGAAGTGGACGTTCTTCTAGGAGTCGTAGAGTGTAGCGTCAGTAATTCAAAATCCTCCGGAAGATCGATCGCTCCTCTCGTCATAGACTTGATGTCCGACTTGATCACTTCATCATTTACGTAATGCTCTCTATTCCAGTTTTGATATGCCGTCTTCATAAACGAAGCGATCAGCTGTATAAATACTTTCTTCTTTTCCTCATCTTCCATGGCCATGGCTTTCGCCAAAAGTCTTTTAACATTGGCCCCGTAATGTCTAAACTTAGAATTCAGATTGGGATAGGCGATTTGCTGAGGTTTTACTCTTGCATCTTCTGGATCGATTTCTAATCCATTAGGAGGAGTAACTTTTAGATCATAATCTGCAATCCTGAAAACATGAGCCCAGATCCGTTCTCTATACTCGAGTACATTCTTAGACTGTGGATTTATCTGATACATGAGTTCTACGATACGCTCTACATAAGTCTGACGTTCTGCATCATCCTCTATCGTCTTGGCATGTCGTACTAGTTTCTGTACATTCCTTCCATACTCTGGAATGATCATCTTATCCCTTAAGGAATTATATTCTAATAGATTTTGCTCCATTTACTTTTTACTCTACTGTTACTGATTTAGCTAGATTTCTCGGTTGATCTACATTACATCCTCTCATTACTGCGATGTGATAAGACAATAATTGTAATGGAATAACAGACAACAGTGGCGATAATGGCTCTTCTGTTTCTGGTATCTCGATGGTAAAATCTGCTATTTTCTTTATTTCTTTATCTCCTTCTAATACGATGGCGATAACGATTCCTTTTCTTGCTTTGACCTCTTGTATGTTACTGACTACTTTTTCGTAGGCACTCTGATTTGTAGCGATTACGACTACAGGCATATACATATCGATCAGGGCTATCGGACCGTGCTTCATCTCAGCTGCAGGATATCCCTCAGCATGAATGTACGATATCTCTTTTAATTTTAATGCACCTTCTAGAGCTATAGGGAAGTTATACCCTCTACCGAGATACAATGCATTTTGGGCATTCCGTATCTCTCCAGCGATGTACTTTATTTTTTCGTCTTGTTCTAGGATCTTTTGGACCTTGGCTGGAATGGCTTCCATTGCATGTAACAATTGTCGATAATATCCTTCTGATATGGTTCCTCTCTCCTTACCTAGGTTTATGGCCATAAGGGATAAAACGACTAATTGACTCGTAAATGCCTTAGTAGATGCTACTCCGATCTCAGGTCCTGCATGGATATATGATCCACAATCCGTCAATCTAGCAATCGAAGATCCTACATTATTTACGATACCATAAAGTAGTGCTCCTTTCTTTTTGGCCATTTCTAATGCGGCCAATGTATCTGCGGTTTCTCCAGATTGAGATAAAGCGACGATTACGTCCTTTTCTCTGATAACTGGGTTACGATATCTTAATTCTGATGCATATTCTACCTCTACAGGTATCCTCGCTAAATCTTCAAATAAATACTCTCCGATCAGTGCGGCATGCCATGATGTTCCACATGCTGCAAATATCATACGATCTGCTTCTTTGAGCCTTTTCATATGATCTTGCATACCTCCTACGAGTACCCATCCTTCCTCGGCATTTATACGCCCTCTCATACTCTCGAGGATCGTTTGCGGTTGTTGGTGGATTTCTTTGAGCATGAAGTGGTCATAGCCCCCTTTTTCTAGCTCCTCTATTTTAAGGTCGATTTCTTGTACGACTGGACTCTGTAGCTCATTATCTATAGTAACGACTTCATATGTCCCATCACGATTGATATTTACGATCTCTTCATCATTAAGATAGATGACCTTATTGGTAAATTTTATGATCGGTGTAGCGTCAGATGCCAGGAAGAACTCATCTTTTCCTAATCCGAGTACGAGTGGACTAGATTTTCTAGCTCCTATGAGTTTATTGGGTTCTCTCTTATCGAATACCACGATGGCGTAAGCACCTACTGCCTTTTTCAGGGCTTTCTGGACTGCCTTTTCTATGGTTAGATTATCTCTTTTTTGATATTCTTCGATCAGGTGTACGAGTACTTCTGTATCTGTCTCGCTCTTAAATTCATGACCCAGCTCGGCCAATGCTTCTTTTAGCTGAGCATAGTTTTCTATAATCCCGTTATGAACTAGAGTGATATTTCCGTCCCCTGAGACATGTGGATGGGCATTAAGATCATCAGGTTTACCATGAGTGGCCCATCTAGTGTGACCGATACCCATCGTACCTTCTTTATTTTTATCAGCAGCAAAATTTTCTAAATCTTGTACTTTTCCTTTCTTTTTATAAGTGTGCAGATCTCCATTGAGTAATGAAATTCCAGCACTATCATATCCTCTGTACTCTAGTCTCCTGAGTCCTTCGATTATTATCGGATATGCTTGCTTATTTCCTATGTAAGCTACAATACCACACATACTTTATTATTTGCGATTATGGATTAGTGAATGTCAATTTTAGTTTTGACGGATAAGTACTGTGATTAGGTCCAAAAATAATAGACCTATTTGGCCTATGAGCCTTTAAAATAGCTGAAATTGTCAAATTATCGCCAGTTTCTACAGACTTAATTACATCCTGAACATATCTAGTTAGTGGAATTGTATATCTCCAGTAGGTTTCTGTCCCTTCTGTAAACTCTTCTACGTCGTTAGGAAAGCCGATAGCAGCTATATCTTCCACAAGTGTCAGATTGTTATCTCCATCTGAAGTAGAGGCCAGTGCAATTTGTATCGGTGGATAATTATCCATGTTATAATCCATTAAATCTGTCACTACGAGTTCCAGTTCTGCATAATTTAATAGGCGATTTTGTATATTCTGTACATTGGAAATATCAAATTCTATGTTGGTTCCAGAGAGCGATTCTAAAAATAGTAGGCTGTCGCCAAAGATAAAATCTCCATTAATTGCTTCTTCCACAACTGAGCCACTATAATCGTGCTCGATAAACATACTTTTTCTGAGACCTACAGAAAATCCATATTTACGGTTTTCTAGTGTATCCTGCTTGTAATATAAAGCCAACTCTGATAAATCTGAAGTATAAGAAGCAGGAGATAAATTTATCGCCATCATCGCATCATTAGATGGAGTAGCTCTGATCACGAGTCCATTAAAATCTACAGCAAATGCAGCATCATCTATTACGGTATTTACTAGTGTATCTTGTATCCAGTCAACGATATCTGTTCCAAATGCCATATCGATCGGTATACGTATCGTTCCAGTCCTCAATACAGAATCCCCAAACTCTTGGATATAAATACTGTCTAGAATATTCGGCTTATAATTGGAGTATGATCCGATCGGGGTCATCTCTCTAGGATACTCCACATTAGATACAAATGAATCTATGTCGGTTAAATCTTGTGTCAGTCTAAAAACCTCAATATCGAACGTCGCATCGGGATCTCCATACACACCCAGCGTATCGAGATGCAGTACCAGTATACATGAATCGAGGTCTCCCAGTTCTACATCATCAAAATTAGGAAGGAATCCATTTCCTGAGACTCCTGCAGTAGCGATTACTTCAGACTCTACCACTCCAAAATAAGGATCATCTAATCGACCCATCATAAAGGTCTGTGTACTCGTATTTCCAAAATTAAAAACCAAGGTAGAGTCTACAGCAATTGTTTTGGCCTTAAGGCTTACTGTATCTATAAATTCTACATTGAGCTCTTCTTCTGACAAGAGGCCTGAACCTACTATCGTGTCATTACCGCATGAAGTGAGGGCAACTATACCTACAACTGCCATCCAGAAAACAAATCTTTTCATATAAAATAGTATCGGAAAGTGGAGATTATTCCTCCATTAATGATTTATACATTTCTACACTAGCTTTCAACATCTCATCCTCTTCTAAGAACTCCTGAACAGGAACTTCTAGTGTCTCTATCAGAGCTTTAACGTCATCCGAGAGGCTATCGCTTCCTGTGATGATTGCATCAGCATTTTTAATCGCACCTTGGTCGAGTGTTAAGTCTGCCCCAGTACCAAAATCAGCTAAATCTTCCGGATTTAAATTATTAATACAAGCAATTTCTAAAAAACGCTTTGTAAATAATTGCTGATACTCGTTTATGTATGGAGAGTAGACCAACTTAGACTTCTGGAATACAGGATCGTCTTTGTATACTTTCTTAAGGTATAATGGGACTAAACTCGTCAACCAACCATGACAATGAATGATGTCTGGCGGCCATCCAAATTTCTTAACTGTTTCCATCACTGACTTACAGAAAAAGACCATTCTGTCTTCATTATCTGCAAATGGCTTCTCATCTATATCGTCAAAAACAAATTTTCTCTTGAAAAACTCGTCATTATCTAAAAAATAAACCTGTAATCTGGCTCCTGGTAGAGACGCAACTTTGATAATCAATGGAAAATCCTCATCGTCTACAATGATATTCATCCCAGATAATCGTACTACTTCATGCAGTCTATGTCGACGCTCATTTATAGAACCGTATTTAGGCATAAGGATTCTTACTTCCATGCCTTTTTCATGTGTATGGACTGGCAATTTCTTAATAAGATCTGACACCTCTGTTATCACAGTATATGGATTCATCTCCTGCGTAACAAACAACACTCTTTTTTTACTCATACTAGGTTTTAGGTCTTTACTCAAAATGGGCTGCAAAGATAGGCTTTTTTAATGGGTATTACCGTATAATAGCACAATTAGAGAGTTTATAACCTTCTCTTAACCAAATATTTAGTGTCCGTTCTTAACCGCTTACGGCTTGCATTAATGTAGCACAGATTATCGCCCCATATGTTCCCAATGCATAACCCAGTACCGCCATTAATACTCCTACGGGAGCGAGACTCGGACTGAATGCTGAAGCCACGATGGGAGCAGATGCCGCTCCTCCGATATTTGCCTGACTTCCTACCGCTACAAAGAAAAATGGTGCTTTGATAAAGTATGCTACTGTCAGCAAGACGATCACATGGACGAGCATCCACGTAATTCCTACCGCAAATAGGCCCAAATTATTGAAGACTTCCCCCAGATTCATATGCATACCGATGGTCGCTACGAGGATATAGATAAAGATGCTCCCCCATTTAGAAGCTCCTACCCCCTCTAGTTTTCTAAACTTAGTAAAAGACAAAGTGAGTCCATACGTCGTCGCAATCACAACCAACCAGAAAAACCCAGATGTCAGAGACGTCAGACCATACTTAGATAAGGTCTCCTTAAACTGAGATAAGTATGGAGAAATAATATCTGCTCCCAAGTGTGCAAGTGCTACTCCACCAAATGCCACCGCCATCATAATAAACAACTTAGTCGTACTCGGTATCTCCGCTATGCTGGCTCTATAGTCTTCGATTTTCTTTTTTAAATCTTCTATAGCTGAATTATCGGCTCCCAGCCATGTATCTATCTTATGATATCTCCCTGCTCCGAATAGCAAGAGTCCCATCCAGATATTGGCCACGACCACATCTACTACGATCATCGTTCCGAAGAGATTATCCTTTACCTCATAGATTTCTTTCATCGCCGTCTGATTTGCTCCACCACCGATCCAGCTACCTGCCACCGTCGCTAGACCTCTCCATATCTCATCTGGATTACCTCCGATAAGATCTGGTGCAACGGTACTGACGAGTAATAAAGCGATAGGCCCTCCGATGATGATACCCAAGGTAGCGGCTAGAAACATAATCAAAGCTTTAGGCCCCAGGTTTATCAATCCCTTAAAATCGATCCCGAGGCAGAATAAGATTAAACTCGCCGGTAGTAAATATCGAGAGGCTACATAATAGAGTCTCGAGTGCTCCTGAAACTGGCCATAATCTGCCTTAGTAAATCCTTTATCCTCTAAAAATCGTCCGATCTCACTAAACGACATTCCGGGATCTAATACGAGATTATTTTGGGTCAAAAACCCCATCAAACCATCGTTATACCAGTCTGATGCGATCAGTCCTAGCGGCCAGTGCAAAAAAGCAGGAATAAAATAACAGAGTAAGAGAGACGGAACGAATGTGTAGAATTTTTTCCACCCTGGTGAATCCAAAGATTCTGTATAAAATATAAGTGCCAATGTCACCATCAATAGACCGAGGACCACTGCATCACTGGTAAAAACCGGTTGTATCGCTAAAAAGAAACTAAGATTCATATTAATCGTTATAGTAGTAGTGCATCTAATATAGAGCAAAAAATATAGTTATAGATCTATGAAATACAGTCTCTTAGTATATATTCTACTTTTTACGGGTACTATTTTCGCTCAAGGCGAATGGAAATTAGAAAAAAATGAGGACGGAATACAAGTCTATCTAGCTGATACCCCTGAGTCAAAATACAAAACCTTTAAGGCTACTACTACAATCAATAGCGATATCGAAGCAGTATACGCCATGCTCAAAGACCTAAAAGCCCTCACCGATTACTATCACGGAATCCATGCCGTAACCGATATCACTCAGATTAATGAAAGTGAGGCGAGCTATTTTTTAGAATTTGAGTTTCCATGGCCAGTCACTAAAAGACGAGCATTTGTAAAAAGTAAAGCCTATCCCGTAGAAGTCGGTGCCTACGAAATAGAAACTTCGGCCATTCCTTCTGATTCTACCAAAGATGGATATGTCGCTGTCACAAATATGAGTAGCATATGGAGCATCGTCAGTGCCGGAGAGAACAAAACAGTCGTCACCACCATCGCCCACATGGACCCAGCTGGAAAGATTCCCGGATGGATCGCAAATGCATTTGTGGTGGATACCCCGTTTAAATCTCTGAAAAAACTGAGAGAGATATTGGAGAATTAATGTGGGAATTTGAAAATGTGAGAATGTGGAAATGTGGAAATGAGGGAATGTACCAATGTGCAATGTGGGAATGGCTTTGTTTCTTGCTTGAAGAGAGGGTTAGAGGTTATACTACAATCCCAATTTAGAAAGAGGAATCACTCTATTTTTTTCATCTCGACCTTAGGAGAGATCTTCAGCCTAAAAAACAGTTACTTTTCTATTACACTAGGCCATTCAGTAAAGTAGTATTTATACCCCTTTAATGTTGAAAATGGCCGTATCAAACCTTGCCTCCGACACCTCAAAAGATCTTTCCACTCGTTGCACTCGGTCAAGATGACAAAGTGTTTACCTCCTTTCCATCCATTGACCCCATAAACCCCTAGACATTTCACCGCTACATTTTGGACCTTGGACCATAAACCTTACACCATGAACCCTTTGACCCTTAAACCTCAAAAAAAATCCCCTCGTCCTATAAAAACCTCCGTCTATCGACTTTAACATTTGAAACGTAACCGAATCTTTCAATCCTCCGTCGTTGTGGTGTAATGGCTGACATCATTATTTCACTAAATAACAAATACAATGAAAAATTACATGCTATCTTTTTGTCTTTTATTGGTCGGAAGTACACTGTTCGGGCAAAACATTATCGAAGAAAAATTCCAACACCTTTACGAACATGAAAAAGCAACGGTCGTAGATGTAACCGGAAAGATGTTCAGCTATGCCGTACATTTTGAAGATACGAGCGACGAAGAAGTTAACGAAATCGCAAAGCTGGCAGCATCGATAGATAATATGTCACTCGTAGCGATGAAAGAATGGGAAAATGCTGGTGCCGAATATAAAAAAGCATTAAGCTATATCGACGGAGATCTAGAAGAACTGATCAGAGTACGATCAGAAGACGGTAACTTCTCTCTTTACATAGATGAGTCTGATGACATCGTTAGAGAATTAGTAGGAATAGGAAAAGAGTCCGACAACTTTGTAGTATTCTCTATAACTGGAGAAATGGACTTAAACAAAATCGGAAAACTCGCTTCTAAAATCCAAATGGAGGGTCTAAATAAAATAGAAGCCATCGATACCTATGATGTATCTGCAGTAAAAGTATTTCCTAATCCTGCAAAAGGAAGCGGAAACGTTACGCTAGAACTTCCATCAGAATGGAATGATGCAAACGCAACCCTATTTAACGAGAGCGGTACTAAGATCAAAGATTATAGAGTAAACGCTGGATCTCAAGAACTGTCATATGACAATCTCTCTCCTGGAATCTATTACTTAGATATCGAAAAGGAAAGTGTGAACGTAAAAAAGAAAATTATCGTAGTGGAATAATCACGATCATCGATATGCTTATAAAAGCCCGGCCATTCATTTTGGTTGGGCTTTTTTGCTTTTATACTTTGTGGTGCAATCTTTGAAATGCAGTAAGCGTTAAGAACCCAACTCTTCTATTAACACAATTACCTAAAAATATATTCTTATGGCTTTATTAAGCAAAATGAAATTTTTACTAC
>CALDEN010000278.1 GCA_937942405.1 uncultured Saprospiraceae bacterium | reverse complement strand
AGTAATCAACGGAGATTATCATATAGAAAAGCGGACGATGATTTCTCTTATAAGCGAACGAGATTTGTTTGAGGACTCGTTCGGTCTTAATGACTTAACGATACATCGGAGAGATAACTCATCGATGATACTCATCCACTGCTATATAAATGGAGAGTTATTGAATTCCTACTGGGCCGATGGACTTATTGTTTCTACCCCTACAGGATCTACGAGTTATTCATTAAGTGTCGGTGGTCCGATTATTACACCAGACAGTAATAATTTTGTGATTGCACCTGTAGCACCACATAATCTAAATGCTCGTCCGGTTGTGGTGAGTGACGATGTAGAAATAAGACTAAATGTAGAAGGGCGAGCGTCTAATTTTTTAGTAACGCTAGATTCTAGATATACAACGATCACAGAAGATGATCACTTGATATTGAAAAAATGTCCTTTTCCAGCAAGACTCTTGCGATTGGATAATAATTCGTTTTTTAAAACCATCCATCAGAAACTACACTGGGGGATCGATAAACGCAATGTATAGATGACTCAGGATGATATGCAATATGATCGCAGCGTTTACTTGGAGTATTTAGATATACACGAGAAAGCCTATCGACATAAGGTAAAATTTGTCCAAGAACGAGAACAGGATATTTCTTTATTGAGAGATAAAGATCGTATTTACATCGAGCTGGATTTTATGCTTTCCTTATTTGAGATCGGAGATTATGAGAGATATGTCGAGTATGTAGATCATCAAATAGAGACGGTAATCGATAGAAACATCTATATTTTCAAGGATAAAAACATATTTAACCAGTTATTGCAAAATAAGGCACTGAGTTTGTACCATTTATATAGAGATGAGGAGAGTTTAGCTATATCCATACAGCTAAAGAAGCTCAATAAAGAAAGCGAGATACCCCATTATCTGATAAAACAGATCTTAAAAAGAAAAAAAAGGAACTGGTTTATCGGAGTAAATGGTTTTGTAATCTTCTTGATATTAACGACGGTAGCGATATTGTTTTTTGAGTTGTTAGTGATACGTCCTTTTTATCCAGAGTTTGTAGGAAAGACAGAACTCATTCGGAATTGTACAATCGGTAGTTCATTTTTGATATTATTTATGAACCACATCGTTTTACACCTAGTAGCCACACGACAAGCACATAAAAAGTAAACCATATTTTTATATATATCTACATAAAGCCATGCTTTGTCGAAAACACAATCGATAATCCATGAGCCTTTATAAATTGCATCACACTAAAGCAAAAAACATTATGAAAAAACACATTCAATATTTTTTCTTGCTGTCTTTGGCCGTTGTATTTATTTATTCTTGTGCTCCGACTACTTCAGAAGTGGTAGAGGTAATTCCTGGAATAGATTTAAATAACATGGATACCACAGCAAGTCCAGCCAATGATTTTTTCCGTTATGTAAACGGAAAATGGTTAGACAATACAGAAATTCCATCAGATAGATCACGATGGGGGAGCTTCGATGAACTCCGAAAAAAATCAAGTGAGAACACACTAGCAGTATTAGAAGAAGCCGCATCAGGTGGTACTTACGGAAAAGGAACCGACCAGTGGAAAGCCGCCACTTTTTACGCATCAGCAATGGACACCGTAACCAGAAATAAGTTAGGGATCAATCCATTACAAGCTTATCTAGATGAGGTGAGAAACATCAAAACGATCACGGACCTACAGAGGTATAATGAAAAGACGATCGCATACGGCGGGAGAACGTTTTTTGACTTTGCAGTATTTCCAGATCTAAGAAACAGTAGCTATAATGCCGCTTATCTATCTTCAGGATCGATCGGATTACCAGAGAGAGACTATTACGTAAAAGATGATGAAGATTCTAAAAATATCAGAGAGAAGTACCTAATGCATGTCGAGAAAATGCTCGGTTACCTCGGAGAAGAAAAAAGAGCCGAAAAAGCAAAAAGCATCATGAACGTAGAAACGATGCTTGCCAAAAACATGATGACCAAGGAAAAGAGAAGAAACCCACTCAATCAGTATAATAAAAGATCGATGGAGCAGCTAGAAGCCATGGTCCCGTCTATAGAGTGGAGAGCATTCTTTAAAAACATCGGTGCCGGTGATATGGATACGATCATCGTACTCGACATTGCATATATCGAAGCACTGGAAGCTGTGATACAGAACTGTAGTGTAGAAGATTTAAAGAACTACACATTGTGGAATGAATTTAACGGAGCTGCTAGCCAGTTATCTACCGAGATAGAAGACACCAACTTTGACTTTTATGGAAAAGAACTAAGAGGTACACCTCAGCAGAGACCGAGATGGGAGAGATCGTTGAGCATGGCCAGTGGAGTAGTAGGAGAGGCGATCGGTAAATTATATGTAGATAAACACTTCCCACCAGAGGCAAAGGAAAAAGCGGCAGACTTGATTGCAAATTTAAGAGCCGCTTACAAGGAGCGTATCGATAATCTCGATTGGATGACAGATGAGACTAAAGTCAAAGCTCAAGAAAAATTAAAAAGTATCACCGTAAAGATCGGATACCCAGATAAGTGGAAAGACTACGGATCATTAGATATAAAATCTGCTGAAGAAGGAGGATCGTATATTACAAACTTGATCTCAGCATCTAAGTGGGGATTCCAAGAGCAATTAGATAAACTCGGAAAAGAGGTAGACAAGACAGAGTGGGGTATGTCTCCACAAACGGTTAACGCTTACTACAATCCGTTAAACAACGAAATCGTATTTCCGGCAGCGATCTTACAGCCACCGTTCTATAATTACCAAGCAGAT
>CALDEN010000277.1 GCA_937942405.1 uncultured Saprospiraceae bacterium | reverse complement strand
AAGATTTAAAGCCATAGGTATGAATGCATATTATGCTGCGGAGGATGATCGCCGTCATCAATTGAAATGGATAAATAGCTATACGTACAAAAAGCTTTCGGTAGGGATGGATTACATATTTTTAAGTGGGAGACCCTATACGGATTTACAAAATCTGGGTGCTGCTGGTGATGTTACAAACAGTCAGGCATCTAGCCGATTTAGGAGGCTAGACCCTTATCATCGAGTGGATCTCAGCCTTGGTTATCGGTTTAAAATTTTAAAACATTCGTCGAGTATCTCATTTTCTGTATTGAATGTCTTTAATCATGAAAATGAAAAGTATGTACAGAATGTATCTGAGGATGTCGGTCAGAACTTTGAGTCTATAAACATCATCGTCGGTAATGAAAGTGCACTTCTAGATCGTACAGTTAATCTAAGTTGGAAAATACAGATAGGGCAGAGGTAGTGGCTAAATGCTTTTCTTATAAATACTACTCGCCGAAACTGATGTTTCGGTTGACTCACTACAGACAGACGTTTAGTCTGTCAGTTTCTGATTGAAAATCAGAACCGGTCGTCAATCTTTTTTGCGATTTAGGCCCATGGCTCGGAGCATCCAGCGAGGCAATGACTTTTCAGGATTACGATTTTTAAGATGTAGGTACCAGTTAAATTTTTTGAGGATCGGCACTTTGTGAGTTTCTACAAATTCGATGAGTGTGCCATCAGGATCTTCTATATAAGCAAACTGACCTCCAGCCTCTCCCATATCGAAGTCACCACTGTCTACGGTAAATGGACAACCGTAGTTTTTGCATTTTTCTCTCAGTTGATCCATTCCTGAGATGTCAAAACATAAGTGGATATAACCGAGATCTCCCCACATTCTGTTTTCGAATACTTTATTTGGAGTTCTGTCTAGACATTGCACAAGTTCGATCTCTGACTTTCCGAGCAGTTTGGAAAATGCCCCCTTTCTTGGAGCTGCATGAGTCAGCGTTACCGATCTATATTTGTTGTGGCCTCCAGCTATAAAATCCGGATAGCTTTTTTCCATGTCTTCTAATACGAAGTCATATCCGAGAATATCTCTATAGAAATTCATGGACTTGTTCATATCCGTAACTCCGATAATGGCTCCGTATACTCCTCCCGTATGACTTATTTTTTTCTGAAACCAATTATCACTTTCTACAATCTCTATCGTATTTCCGAATGGATCTTTGGTAAAGAAGTGTTTCCGGTCCTTGAGATAAGAGCTAATTTCTGTACACGGATTATTTTGGCTTAAAGCCGAATGAGACTTCGATATATTGATGGATTTAAACTTGGCTATGTTGATTCCCAGATCACCCATTTGTATATCGAATGCTGGAGCCTGTCCTACTCTAGAAGTGTATTGCCAGATTTCTGCTCCTCCTCCTCCCATCATATTGAGAGCGAGTATAGCATGCCTAGACCTCGGTTCTCCATCTGTGTACGGTAACATCAATGCCGCCTCTGCTGCCTCATCAAAAACGGGCAAATCCATGCCGAGATTCTTACGGTACCAGTCCCAAGTGTCGTACACAGAGGTATTGCCGATACCGATCTGCTGGATACCGCTTATAATAGGAAGTTTAGCAGCCATCTTAACTTACTGCTTCTGAATTCTTGTAATGGTCAGATTGGAGTTTCCCTTGTATGGCTTTAAATGCCGTTATGGTCTCTGTAATATCCTGAGCAGTATGTACTGCTGTAGGGATGAGTCTCAGAAGAATCATGCCTTTAGGAATAACAGGGTATACCACGATCGAGCAGAATATACCATGATTTTCTCTTAGATCGTATACGAGATTTTTGGCCTCTTCTACAGATCCTTTCATCATAACAGGGGTTACACAAGAGTTCGTCACTCCGATATCAAAACCCGCTTCTCTTAATCCCGATTGCAATAGATTTACGTTTTCCCATAGCTTGTTTTTAAGCTCAGGCATCGTACGTAACATTTCTAATCGTTTTAGATTACCTGCTACGAGTGGGCTCATCAGAGATTTTGCAAATATCTGAGACCGCATATTATATTTTAAATACTGTATTACATTTTTACTTCCTGAAAGGAAAGCTCCGACTGCACCCATGGACTTGGCGAAAGTCGCAAAGTATACGTCGATGTCCTGCTGTACTCCCTGTTCCTCACCTGCACCCATACCCGTCTTACCTAGAGTTCCGAATCCATGAGCATCATCCACCATCAGTCTGAAGTTGTACTTAGACTTAAGAGCGACGATTTCTTTTAATTTTCCTTGGTCTCCTCTCATACCGAACACTCCCTCTGAGATTACGAGTATACCACCACCATTCTCTTCTGCAACCTTAGTAGCTGCCTGCAATTGTTTTTCTAGACTTTCCATGTCATTATGCTGGAATACAAATCTGTTACCAGAGTGCATACGTACACCATCTACGATACATGCATGGCATCCACGATCATAAACGACTACATCTCTACGAGAGAGGAGACAGTCGATCGCTGACATGATACCCATGTATCCAAAATTTACCAACACTGCAGCTTCCATCTGCTCAAACTCTGCCAATTCTTTTTCCAGCACATAGTGTAGGCTCGTGTCACCGGACATCATCCTAGATCCCATAGGGTAGGCGAGTCCGTATTTTTCTGTCGCTTCTGTATCTGCTTTACGTACTTCAGGGTGATTACCGAGTCCGAGGTAGTTATTGATCGACCATACGATGACTTCGCGGCCTTGGAAATGCATACGATTGCTTAATTCTCCCTCTATCTGAGGAAAGATAAAGTAACCTTCTGAATCATCATGAGAGCCTAATGGGCCTCTATTTTGGGCAATTCGTTCAAAAATATCCATAGTGTTGATTTTTGCAACTGCAAATAAAGTTATTTCTCTGCTCAAATCGTAATAATTGCACTGATTTAGAGCAGTTTACGGGGTAGAGAATATATATATGGGAATGATAATGTGAGATTCTGATTCATAATTTTTGTTTAAACTATTTTCTACAAAGAGGTAGAATAAAACTTAGTGGAACAGAAAACTATACCTTTTCGCCTCCTTTAACAATCATCCTCCCAAATAACATTGATTACCTGACCACCACCTTCAAATTTACTAATTGGTCCTCTTTATTTATTTTCAGAAAATATATGCCGCTTGGATTATTGGACAAATCTATGGACGTGTTTGTAGCCGACATTGCTTGCAAGAGTACTCTTTTCCCGGCAGTATCATAAAGAGATATATTTAATGGAGTTCCGTCGACATGCTCGATAAATAGCATATCATCTACTGGATTTGGGTAAATCGAGATGCCTAATTTTTCTAAATCATAGGTCGAGGATATGGCATCCATACCATCACAGTTTTCGTCTATGCCATTTCCTGGGATGTCTTCTGCTTCTGGATTTATGGCTGGGTCAGTATCATCACAATCT
>CALDEN010000276.1 GCA_937942405.1 uncultured Saprospiraceae bacterium | reverse complement strand
AGTTATATCTTCTAATACACTTACAACTCTCTCACTGGTAAATACATTTACTATAAATGTTGGAGAATCCGCAACGGTATTAAGTACTGAGGGGCCTATAGTGAGTGCTTGTGATGATTTAGAATTTGATGAAAATCGAATAGAATCTGATTTACTAGAGATGATCGTTACTAATCAAGATAGTCTGATATCTTCTCGCAATTATCTATCTCGTCTAGAGTGGGACTATGAGGAGGGTGACGAGCTCAGCATTTATACCATTACCACAAATGAAGATGAATTTTAATCTTATTCTCAGATTGATAAGTGATGTCACATGTTGTGAGATAATCTTGCAGTGTGTTATACCGTCAATTAGTCTACAATAATAAAACGATCAGAATACCTCCAAGCACCACTCCCGCTCCGACACACATATATAATACATCCTGCTTCTCACTTTGCTTGCGAGCGAGATTGAGCTGAGTAGGGGTGTTTTCATCTTGGATGAGCTCATAGCTGAACTGTCTACGATTTTTTTTAAAATGAAGGTTAAACAGAGCTGGCCCCACATAGAAGGAATACTCTTTTTCCTCTTGGATGCTGAAATCGATGATGACTGGATCCCCGTTAACATGCATCAGTACATGCCCAGAATCATCGCCATGGTAGAGGCCGATCTCAAATTTTCGGCGATGAGGGTCTATATACGTCCACTGTTGTTGGATAATTGTAATGTTTTATATCCCATAAGATAGATTGTTTTGAGATTTTTTGCAAGATGATTTATGCTCCTTTTTGAATTTATAGTGTTAACTTATGCCTAATTAATTCGTTTTTAATGAGTTAATATCGGCCCCAGTCTAGACATCTTCCCATTATAGCTAGCAATGATTTGAATTAAATTAAACATTAAACTAAAAATCAAAGCCTTATGAAATCAGCCATAAGATTATCCTTTTTTATGCTTGCATTGGTACTCGTTTCATGTACCAAAAAATCATCTCAAAAATCTACAATCCAAGATTCAGAATCTGTAGCAATAGAAGAAATTAATGAGATGGAAGAGGTCACTCAAGAGTTAGAAGCGACCACATTGGAAATTGAAAAAAAGGCCAAAGCATTGGATGAGTTATTAAACGATATCTAAAACGGTTCATTTAACTGTTCAAAACACTTTAATTAATTAAGAAAAAATATAATGATGTTATCCAATAAAAAACAAATAGGAAGAATTATACCTCTACTAATTGTAGTATTTTTTATGTCACTTACTAGTGCAATAGCTCAAGGAAAGGGAAAAGGTAAAATTAAAAACAAAGGCTCTGAAAAAGCTCAGGAAATGAAAGACCGAGCGACTAACAAAGCAAACGGACAAACGAAGGAACTTTCAGAAGAGGGTGAGGAAATATTAGAAGAGGCTAAGAATAAAGGCAAGGGTAAAAACAAGTCAAAAGAGAAAAAGCAGAAAGAGAATGATGGTCAAGAAAGTGATGATAATGATGAAGGAGATGATGAAATAGAAAAGGAGCCTAAAGAAAAGAAAGAGAAAAAAGAGAAGGAATCTAAAAAGGACAAGAAGAACAAAGGTAAAGCATATGGTAAGGATAAAGGAGATAAAAGTGGCAAGGAATTCGGCAAGGAAAGAGCCGAGCAAGCTAAGCTCAGGCAGAAAGAAAAGCAAACTAAGATGAACAATAGTATAAAGAAGAATGAGGAAAAAGTTTCTGGTGCAAAAAAAAGATTAGCAGACGCTAAAGCCAAGGCAAATGAGGCAAGGAAAAATGGTAAAATGACTGATGAGGAATATGAAACTAAGATGTCTAAAATAAAAAAGGCAGAAAAGGCCGTCGAAGAATTAGATACTGAAATCCAAAATGGAAAAGCGAGGTCTAAGAAAATAAAGACCATCGATTAGACTTAACTAATAAACTGAAAACTTAAAGAGCTCTGATTTAATTATCGGGCTCTTTTTTTATGTGTTTCAGTAAATCGGCTCAACTGTCAGATTAAAAACTATACCGGATTATAGAATTGACAAAATCCCTAGATGCTTCCTGGTCTCCATAAATCTAAAATTCAGAAAATCCTGATCCGCCCTTTACAATAAAAACTATATTTGCTATCCGATGGATTCATATCAGGTAAAACTCCAGCAATTCGAAGGTCCTTTTGACCTTTTGCTCTTCTTTATACAGAGGGATGAGTTGGATATATATGATATCGATATTTCTAAAATCGCCAATGATTTTCTAGCCTATATAAAAGAACTCGAATCCCTCAATATCGATGTAGCCAGTGAGTTTATACTCGTAGCTGCTACCTTGATGAGGATTAAGGCGAGACTGTTACTTCCTCGTAAAGAAGTAAACGAAGAAGGAGAAGAGATCGATCCTAGAGAAGAGCTGACAGCCATGCTACTCGAGTATAAGCGATATAAAGAAGTGCTCGATGAGTTTAAGGAGATGGAAGAGTCGAGATCTCGTCAAGAGACTAGGGGTAACATCGGCAAAGAGCTCAAGCAGATCGCTACCAAAGCACTCGTAGATATCGAGCTAGAATCCCTTACCTTGTTCAACCTCCTCAAGGCTTTTACAGGAGTCATGGAACGCTACGAAAAGGAAAAGAACAAGGTGGTCCATACGATCGTAAAGTTTGAGTACACGATCGAAAATCAGCAAAAACACATCTTTCAACGCATCAAGGAAAAAGAACGTACAGATTTCCATTATGTCTTTCAAGGTCTCGAAAACAGGACTCATGCGATTGTCACATTTTTGGCATTGATGGATTTATTAAACATGCAAATGATCCGACTGACACAAGGCGAGGGAATAAATAACTTCTGGCTAGATCTTACGTAAATTTATATTCTTTAAACGATAGTTCATTCAAACTTTAATTTGCTATTTTGGCTTTAAGCCAAATTCTAAAAATCGGAATAATTTTTAATATTCTAGTTACTGATAAACAAGGCATTAAACTATCTTTGTGGCTTTTTAAAGAGACGATAAAAGTATTTATCAGAACCTAATCAAAAAGTAATGGCAAACGTCGGTCAAGTAAAACAAATCATCGGTCCAGTTGTGGACGTTAGTTTTTCTGGTGAAGGCAACGATCTTCCGGAAATATTAAATGCACTAGTAATCAAAAGAGATGGAGCAGCTGATCTCATCTTAGAAGTTCAGAGACATCTCGGAGAGGATAGCATCAGAGCGATAGCCATGGATGCTACAGATGGATTGACTAGAGGTACGGCTGTAACAGATACAGGTGGACCTATTATGATGCCTACTGGTGATGCAGTAAAAGGAAGATTATTTAACGTTGTAGGTGCAGCTATCGATGGTCTCGGTGAGGTTCCTAAGGACGAAAATGCATACTCTATACACCGTACTCCACCTAGATTTGAGGATTTATCTACAGAATCTGAGGTATTGTTTACAGGTATTAAAGTAATCGATCTCATCGAGCCATACTCTAAAGGGGGTAAGATTGGATTGTTTGGAGGAGCAGGAGTAGGAAAAACCGTATTGATCCAGGAGTTGATTAACAATATCGCAAAGGGTTACGATGGTATTTCTGTATTTGCAGGAGTAGGAGAGCGTACGAGAGAGGGTAACGATTTATTGAGAGAGATGTTAGAGTCTGGAATTATCGATTATGGTAAAGACTTTATGCACTCTATGGAAGAAGGAGGATGGGATTTATCTAAAGTGGATAAAGAATCTCTCAAAAATTCCAAAGCAACATTTGTATTCGGTCAGATGAACGAGCCACCAGGAGCGAGAGCGAGGGTAGCACTATCCGGACTAACATTAGCAGAATACTATAGAGATGGAGATAAGTCTGACCCTTCTGGAGGAAAAGACATCTTATTCTTTATCGATAATATATTTAGATTTACTCAGGCAGGATCTGAGGTATCTGCCCTACTAGGAAGGATGCCATCAGCGGTAGGATATCAGCCTACACTTGCGACAGAGATGGGTGTGATGCAAGAGCGTATTACCTCTACTAAGAGAGGATCGATTACATCTGTACAGGCGGTATATGTACCTGCAGATGATTTAACAGATCCAGCACCGGCGACGACATTTGCTCACCTCGATGCGACTACCGTACTTTCTAGAAAACTAGCTTCTCTAGGTATCTACCCAGCGGTGGATCCATTGGATTCTACATCTAGAATACTGGAGCCAGCGATCGTAGGTGATCTACACTATAATACAGCTCAGAGGGTCATGATGATCTTACAGAGATATAAAGAATTACAGGATATCATCGCGATATTGGGACTAGAGGAGTTATCTGAAGAGGATAAGTTAGTCGTAAGTAGAGCGAGAAGGGTACAGAGATTCTTATCACAACCATTCCACGTAGCAGAGCAATTTACGGGATTACCAGGAGTATTGGTTCCGATCGAAGAGACGATCAGAGGATTTAACATGATCATGGATGGAGAGGTAGATGAGTATCCAGAGGCAGCGTTTAACTTGGTAGGATCTATCGATGACGCCATCGCAAAAGGTAAAAAATTATTGGAAGAAGCTCAGGCTTAAGATTCTGTATATGAACTTAGTAGTACTAACACCAGAAAAAGAAATCTTCTCAGGAAAGGTAAAATCTGTAAAAGTGCCAGGAACATCTGGACAGTTTGAGATATTGGCTGGTCATGCCGCGATCGTATCTTCTCTTGTAAAAGGAGGCGTACGTATCTTGGATGAGGCTGGAGCCAAAAAAGAGTTTACCATAGAAAAAGGATTTATAGAAGTCCTGAATAATGAGGTTTCTCTACTCGTACAAGGAGTAACAGAATAAAATACCAATAAAAAAATCATATTTAAAAGCCCGATACAAGCAATTGCATCGGGCTTTTTTTGGGTTTAACCCAAGGTATTTTTCGATTCATTATAATAACGCTCTTATCGTAAATCCCTATTTTAGGAATATAGATTATGCTGGTAAACTATTTTTTAATAATGACTTTATCAGAATATCCCTAAATTGCAACATATATAAATAACCCTAATTTATACCACTATGGATGAGCGATATAAAGACGAAAAAAATTTGAACGAACATTTAGATGAAATGGACGAGCTATTAGAGGAGTCCCAAAAATCTACACTGAAGGAAGATGCAGAAGAAGTGCTAGATAACGCTGGACAAATGGTCGATGATGGCATCAGTGCAGTCGTTGAGAAAACGGGAGACTTATTCGGGGGGTTAAAAAACATGGCATCTAGTGCAGTAGAATCTGTAGGCGATCTAGGGAGTAGTGTCGTAGAAGGGACGAGTGATTTAGTTTCTGGAGCGACAGAAACCATCGGTGATGCTGTAGAAGGGGTTGTAGAGACAGGATCTGATGTGGTAGAAAGCATTGCAGAAACCGGGTCTGATCTTGTAAAAGGAGCGACAAATGTAGGATCAGAGGTAGTAGATTCAGGAGGTAGTATGATCAGTGGAGCGGCAGTCGCAGTCGGAGCGGCAGCAAGTGGA
>CALDEN010000275.1 GCA_937942405.1 uncultured Saprospiraceae bacterium | reverse complement strand
TGTGCATATGGTCCTACTCTAAATCGGGTATCGAGTTGAGCGATTTCAGAGATAGTTAGATTATTGCCGAGCTGTGCATAGTGATCTATGACAGATTCCATATCGGTAAATTGTGCATTATGCATCAGCGGCCCATTAAGTACGCCGGTGATCGGGTGGAACAAATCCCTCAATGATGGAGATCGATGAATCTGATAATTTATAGAACCATCGATTTCTTGTATGACTCCATTATTTCTAGAGACCGGATCTATATCGAACTCTGGTGCTCGGTGACAGCTATTACATCCAGCTCCTCCTCCGATACGCTGAGCATTGGAGTCAAATTCTGGTAATTCCATAAATAGCTCTTTCCCTCTGTTTTCGCTTTCCGTAAAATTTGTAAATGGAGCAGAGAGATCATCATTGGCCTCAGCCAAACCTTCGTCATACTTAGCGTCAAAAGATTGTATACTTCTTACAAACTGAGCTAAAGATTCCTGTATACGCTCTTCTGTAATTTCTATATCACCATATACAAAGTAGAATAGGTCGTCGTAATAATCTATTGTGTACAGCTTATCGATCAGATCATCAAAACTAGGAGCTCCATTTACACCACTATATCCCATCTCAGCATGATCTCTGACCGGTTGTGTCGTTTGTTCTTCCAAAGTTCCAGCCCGCTCATCCCAAAAAAATCGACCCTCTTCTGCAAATCGAGCATTGACGAGTCGCATAGAGTGTCGACCGGTTACTCCATTTACACCAGTACTCACTGCACTCGTATCGCTAAATGCAAATTCCTGAATATGGCAACTGGCACAAGCGATCGTATTATTAGTAGAGAGGTTTTTATCATAAAAAAGAACTCTTCCCAGAGTTGCTCCCGGGTCATTGATGGTATTTAGATCAGTGTTGTCTTGCATGATATAGTCAGGAATGTCTTGCTCAGCATAGTTGAATAAAAAATCTAAGTCTATTGTAGAGGACATCAGTATTAATGCGGTCAATATCAAACTGAAAAAGACTAAAGATTTATTCATTTATTCTAACTATTACTATTATGACACAAATAGAACGCATGTACCTCTGCTATTGACGGTCAATCGCTAATACATGATACAATTATTATATCAGTATATATCTAATATAATGCCTAAATGCATTTACTTAAATTGATAGTCTTTTAGAATAGTTAGTTTCTATTTTGTTAAGATGTCATAAGCCAAATTTCAATAGCCTTATCTTGGTCGTCAGGTACGATGAGTTGAAAACGGGTAGAACTATGGATTGTGATTCTACTGATTGTGTTAGATATTTTAAGCTGATGTCCCAGTTTTCTGAATCTTCAATATAATCCATGACCAGCTCATCATTATTTACATAAGCGGCCATTATTACTTGTGGTTTCTTCAATGCTTGATTGTTGTCAAATTTTTTGTAATCCTCTAAGGTTTTATCAAAATTAGAGGTACGATTTCCATATATGAGAGCCCATGAATCATTATGCCTTACTAATCTAGACCCTATCTCGGTTTCACCAGTTTCATAAAATTTAGGAATAAAGACATGGTCTATAAACTGACCTTGTTTATCGATAGTGAATACTAAGGCATTACTATGCAAGCTTATTGTTGCAGAAGAAAAACCAGTATGACTTGTTACTAGAAAATTTTTTGATTTTTTCAAAACTCGTTCATATAGTAGAAAAAGTTTATCCCCTACAGTTACATAATTAGACTTAAATGAATAATTATTATTGATCGATGAATCATCTAAAAACATGTCGTAGTAATCATTTGTACTAAAATTTTTATAATGACTGATCCACTTTCCATTTCTAGTATCTCTGACATATGTTATCATTCCTGATGTCCTTAGATTTGAATCGGATTCTTCTCTACAATCCAGAACCAGTATAGGATTTTCATTTTCTGTTAAGTACAGATCAGACGAGTAAATAATGTTACCAATAAGATCTAGTTTAGAAACTACTTTTTCGCCACTTAGATCGAACGATAGTATATCGTAATTATAGTTAGGGATCTCTTTTCCTTTTTTTCTAGTTGGTTTAGAATCAAAATGTTTTTTTAACACCAGAAGCAATTCACCTGAATTTGTAATTGTAAGATTTGACAGTTGGGTTAGTTTTTGTGCTTCAGGTGTTTTTATGATGTATTCTATCTCGTTTAATAACTTTTTGTTTTGACTAAAAACATAGCCTTTTATTTTAAAAGCCTCTTTTTTATGATCTCTATCTGAGACGATTACAAGTGATAACTTAGTCTCATCTTTAGAAATTAAAAAAGATAATTTTGGTGGTTTCTTATAGTCCTCGTTTTTAAGTTTCTGGAGCAAAACTCGATCTATCTCTTGACCATTTTTATCATACCGTATTACGTTTAGACTGAGTTCTTTTTTCTTTTTATGCTTTGCGAGTACAGCCGTCCAGATTGTATCCATACTTACATGTAGCTTATAGCTTTCTATTTCGTCAAAAGGATTTTTTATCCTTTTGTTTATAAACCTACTTTTTCCTTCTAAACGGAGTAAGTAACTATAATTCTTATATATGGTCATAAAGCTTTTGGAATCATCAATGTCATCCAACAAAAACATGTGTGAATACTTAGATTTTACTTTATAATTTTCAGATAACGAATATTCTATATTTTGGCTTAAAGCCAAAAAAGAAGAACTAATGGTAATTAAGAGAAGAATAAATGTTTTCCGTCGCATTGTTCTATTTTTTAATAATAGTCTACTTTTTTCAATCTCATTAAGTAAACGGTTGAATTGAGCTATTCGATATCAAATTTTTCACAATATTATACACTTAACATTAATTCAACTTGGGTGAAGGGTTTTTACATCTATCTTTGCGGCAAGAATATAAGAAATGGAATATCAGATCATACAGACCGAGCAGAAAGCACTAGAGATCAACCTAGATGACAAGATTTATGGGACGTTTTCGGAAGTCGGAGCAGGGCAGGAAGTAGCCAATAATTTTTTCCACGTCGGAGCATCTTCAGGAACGATTGCCAAGACGATGTCGGCTTATGATAAGACCTACTCTGATGCCATCTATGGAGAGGAGAAGTCAGGAAGATATGTCTGTGAGTCTCGACTATATAAGATGCTCGATCATGAGTACGATCTTATGGAAGAACGCTTAAATGCCGAGCGACCAGACACTTGTTTTTTTGTATTTGCAGATACCGTCTCTGCGATCAACTATCATAAGACCAATAAAGGTCATGGGTGGATGGGTGTACGCTTCCAGTTAGATCCTAACCAGGAGGAGCCCGATCAGATCGTCATCCATACAAAGATGCTCGATAATAATACCCGACTCCAGCAGGAGGCCATAGGTATACTCGGGGTAAATCTAGTATATGCCTGCTACCACCACAATAAAAACCCAAAGTTCTTAGTGCGATCTCTACTCGATGCATTAGAGGGACGTGTAGAGGTAGATATGATCCGATTATCAGGTCCGAGTTTTAAGCACATAGATAATCGTCTGATGGGACTGTATTTAGTGACACAAGGTCTAACGGATGTGGCCATTTTTGATGAACATAAGAATAGTATCCATGCCTCGGAGTTTTTATATAAAAAGCATTTGATCGTAGTACGTGGGCATTATCGTCCGCCGACACTCGTAAGTCTCGATGTATTGGAAAAATCTTTTGAGCAGTTTAAACTAGAAGAAAAAGTAGATAATGATCGGGCATATCTGATTACCGAGTTGACATTAGAAAATCTGATGGATAATGGAGAGATTGACGAATTTGACTTTAAGTCTAGAGCCGATATGCTCTGTGCCCTCGGGCAGAAAGTAATGGTCACTAACTGTAGTAACCATCAAAATCTCATCAACTATCTGAGCGACTATAAGATCCAAAATCTAGGACTCGTCATCGGAGTCAGAGAACTGTATGAGATCATAGAGTCTAAGTATAATAACAATAAAGATGGACGACTCTTAGTCGCATTCGGAGAGTTGTTTACAAAAAACATACGCATATACGTGTATCCTGCATTAGAGGATGATCAGAAGACGATCATGACCGCAGATACGCTTAGAGTTCCAGAAGGGATTACCTTTCTATACAAACATCTGCTCGATAGTAAGCAGATCGTCAGTATCGATAAGTATAACGAAGGGTTGCTCAGCATATACCCAGATAATGTACATGATGCGATATGTGAGGGTAGAGATGGATGGGAAGTCATGGTCCCTAAGGAACTGACAGAGCTCATCCGTGGCGAAGGTTTATTTTGTCCGATAGATAAACGGCCGTCTACTACCTAGATGAGGTCGGTATATTACATAGTATTGCTTTTGGTAACGGGGATGTCTTGCAAGAGTGATCGCCAGGCTCCTGTAGTGCCAGAGACCGTAGTGCTAGAAAGCCCTAAGAAAATGACTAAAAAACCCTACCATACGATCGATTACGTTATTGGAAAATTTGACCCAGCTAGTCATGCTGATTTTGTGCCTATTCCGGTAGAGATGGCGGATAGAGCAGGGAGGTACATGCGTAAGGATGCCTTAGAGGCGTTTAAAAAAATGCATGGGGCTGCAGCCAAAGATGGGATATCTCTGGTCATTAAATCAGCAGCTCGGAACTTCGATTATCAGAAAGGCATCTGGGAGCGTAAGTGGAATGGGGATCGCATCCTCTCGGATGGGACAAATGCCGCAAAAGATATCTATGATGATATAGAGCGATCGCTCAAGATTCTAGAGTACAGTTCTATGCCAGGGAGTAGTCGACATCACTGGGGCACAGACATAGATCTTAATTCGTTCGATAACGAGTGGTTTGAATCAGGAGAGGGA
>CALDEN010000274.1 GCA_937942405.1 uncultured Saprospiraceae bacterium | reverse complement strand
TACCTCTGCATCGATCACTACAGTCATCATTGCTGTACTCGCACACTGACCAGCATCAGGAGTAAATGTGTAGGTCGTTGTTGCATTGGGATTAAAGACTGGACTCCACACCCCCGTTATGCTATTGATAGATTCGTTCTGTAATGGACTAGTACCACCGGCACATTGTGCAGAAATCATGGCAAAGTTCGGTGTGAGCTCTGGCTCAATCGTAACTGTAAGCATGGTCGTACTGGCACATTGCCCTGCGTCTGGATTAAACGTATATGTCGTTGTCGTGTTGGGATTAAAGGCAGGTGACCATGTCCCGGATATACTGTTCGTTGAAGTACTGAGCAATGGACTAGCCCCACCAGCACATTGTGCAGAAATCATCGCAAAAGTAGGAACGACCTCTGGAGTAATGATTACTTCTAGCATTTCCGTAGCGGCACATTGTCCTGCATTTGGAGTAAAAGTATACGTTGTAGTTGCATTGGGATTAAAGGCAGGTGACCATGTCCCTGATATACTGTTCGTTGAAGTATTAGGCAATGGATTCGTCTCGCCGGCACATTGACTCGGTATGGTTGCAAAACTTGGAGTGATCATCTCCTCTACCATGACCATCATCTCCTGAGTCGATGCACAGATTCCTGAATCCGGAGTAAAAATATAAGTAGTGGTGTTTTGGGTGGAGGTATTTATACTCCCTACATTCCAGCTCCCCATAATGCCATTGGTGGACGTCGACGGTAGCACATCAGGGATATCTCCCTCGCAGTATGGCCCCAGTTGCACAAACGATGGAACGACTGCCACATCCTCCATCACTGTTACTGTTGCCGGATCATCCATACATGGACTTATACCTGCAACGGTGTACGTATACACTAAGCCTACATTAGTCCAAGTCCCTCCGGTATCTGGGCTTCCCCCCAATGCTCCAAAAAGCTCACTTTCAGAAGGTGTCTCTCCAGCACATACACTCAAGCTTCCATCTATACCTGCATCAGGAGCGGTCTGCTCTGTCACCGTAAAACTATCGGACCCCTCGCATCCATTAGAATCAGTCGTGGTTACCATGTAAGTGCCTGATCCACTAAAACTTGCTGTCTGCCCTGACCCTCCTGAATCACTCCAACTATAAGACATAAAACCTGGACCAGCATCCAGGATAACATCTTGCCCCTCACAGATTGAGTTTAAACCTGTGATATTAGGCTCCACCGGATCTTGATAATTTACCTCTACATCAGGTCCTATATAAGTACCTGTACATCCAGTAGCATCTGTTATGCTTCTTATCCTTACCGTCCCATCCCCAGTAGATAAAACGTCAACCAGATTAGAAGGTAATTTCATTGTCGTTGGATCTTCACAAAGGATTTCAGGAAAAGGAAAAAAACAAGAAAAGGGTGCTGTGTTTAAGCAAATCTGATAAACCCCCGATCCGTTAACTGTAAATGTGCATGTTTCTGTAACAGGAATATTAAAGAAACATTGAATCACCGTATTTCCTTCAAATTCAATAACATAAGGAGGAGTACCGCCCGTTATTGTAAAAGGCATCTGTGCACACTCTTCTCCACAAAAAGAAACCTGTTCTACATCCCAAGTGATCGTCGGACCAGCCGAAATGGTTACGTCTATTTCGATTTCTGCCGTGTTTTCTACATTGCAGTTGTTATAGCCCAATGCAGTATTATCCATTGTTGCACTGGCAGTAACGATACTCGTACCATCTGTATTACCAGCAAGGGTTATCGAACTCCCCGTAGTCGAACCGACTATAGAAGCGTTTCCATTACTCACTGACCACATATAGGAATCTGATGTACATCCATTCCCAAGTGAGATCTCTTGTGTAGACCCTATACATACTGTATAACTCGGTCCAGATGCGTTGCATTGTAGAGAGCCACTTTCAAAAGCCTCATCTAAAGGTCCTCTCATCGAGGCAATCCACTCTGCATTTTCACAAGAATTGGCTCTACCTGGAGAACCTGTTGAAATTCCACTACCCCAATTATCTACTACTTTGAAATCATCATCGATCGTATTTTCAAAGAAAAAATTATCACCCGTAAAAAAGTAAAGTTCATCTGGACCTCCTGTGATTATCGGAGAAGCGGTGGGACAAGAATTAGTATCAGATAATCCATATCCTAAACCATGCAAATAACTACCATCAGCCGATCTGATTTGTATCGCGTCTCCCCCGTTTTTAAAATTTGCACTTCCATTCTGAGACCCCGAAAATGCAGTACCAGAAAAAGGCAATTGTGGAGCTACAAAAGTACCATTGACATTATACGTCGGATCCCCTTGATTCAAAAGACAATCTCTATTAATACATGCATCATTTGATGCTGAGGCAAAAGGGGAATCTATACCTTGTTCGATATACTCTGAGTTCGTTACATCGATACGCATAAGGTAATCACAAAAGTCTATCTCATTCGGGCCTATCTCACTCAACACGATCATTGTACCTGCAGGAATGGCTTTCCATAGAGGCAGATCTCTAAAACGTATAAATCCCTGGGCAATACCCGTACCTGCCAAAGCTTGTGGAGTCAAACAGTCTGCAAAGTCTCCATTGTTGTCATCTATAATAATCTTGCTGATGTCTACAAGCTCACAAGGGTTTCCTGTAACGATCAATTCTATGTATCCTCCGGTAAGTACTCCACTAGGTAATCCTGCCCCATTGTGTGCTTCGTTAATCATCAATTGGCTATAGCCAAAAAAGTGCATACACAAACCCAAAAAAATAATCGAAAGATTACGTCGCATCTCAGTGTGGTTATCAAATCTTAAAAAAAGGCTCTCGTAAACAAGGTGCTCGCAGATGTAAGTGCCTCTAAACTAATGAATTAAGCTAAAAAATAAGGTGAATAAATTATTAAATCCATTTCCTTTTTAAGCTCGCTCCAGCCTAGGTGACAGCTGCAATTATGACGTAGCTACCTACCCAAAAAGCACATAACGAAGAGCATAATTTATCCACAACTTTGACTTAAGTCAAAAAAAGAAAATATCTGCTAAGAAAAAGCATCAATATTTAACACAAAAAAGTTTCAAAACACACCCTTTTAGCACGCTTATTGCCTGTCATAGAACGTCTAATGCATTACGATAATCATTAATGCATTATCTAAATGAGTATTACAAGTTTCCATATCCCTCAAAAGTTTTTAAATGAAAATCAATCTAGTATTAAGTCTCCTCTGCTCCCTTATGATCAGTAATGTGCTAATCGCATCTGATGATGACAACAAAAATCCGGTAATCGGCTATGAGTATAATCTGTGGGGAATTAAAGCTGATCGCATCGCAGGTAAAGAAAAACTGCTCTATACTGGTCGTATTTTTCTAGATGTTCGCAAGGAATTCAAGTCCACCCATGATGAAGATGAGCACTGGTTTTTCAGTAAAGAAGTGATCGAAGATGGTCAAGTACTGAGAATCCAAGGATCTGACAAACCCAGCCTAGAAGTAAAACACCACCAAACAGAAGATTACTATGTCACTCTCAAACTCGGTAATAAATGGAGCCGGTTCTATTATCAGGATATACTCAATGAAGAAAAAAGTGAGGTGGGCAAAGATGTAGGCTGTGAGGAATGTAATTTTTCTGAGCAGATCTACTTACCTGAAGAAGACTGGATCATAACCTTGTACTTTGAGATCAAGCCTTATTATAAATTTCCCAAAATAGATGCTGAAGATGAGGACGCTCCTATAATAACGGATAGTCTTACTAACGATATGATCTCCTCAGCCAATATTCCAGACTCCATAAAATCGAATAATGAACTAGGTGAGCAAAAAGATCAATCTGAAGAAGAGATCTATGTCGTATCGACACATAAAATGCCTGAAATTAACAAAGAAGAAGGCTCAAGAACACCAATGAAAGTCTCGTTCAGCCCCACCCGATATTACCCTAAGTCTACTGAGGTCGATGATAAATTTACCGATGCCCCAATACCCCTCGTGCCGTCGTCAACAGATATAAGCTATCATGTACTGTTCAGGATTATGCCTACTGCTTATGAAGAGTTTGAGGATGTCCAAGAGATCGGAATACTCTATCGAGAAACCTATCAAGAAAATGGAAAAACCAGATACTTAGTCGGTCATAGTAGAACCCTAGAAGAAGCTCGTAATGTAGCTGACAAAATGCAAGGCATCGGCTATCGGAATCTATATATCGCATCGTACCGCGAAGGAAACCTTCAGAAGTATGTAGAACGAATAAAGTAACAAAACACTATATATCAGCAATTAATACATATAATAATTTTATATATTAATTAGATTTATAAATTTTAACATTTAGGTAACCACAGATGCTTTGAACAAAAGCGTCTGTGGAGTACTGTGATATTCCAGCAGAAATGGATCTATCTCAGTAATTAAAAACCTAAAATAAGTTGAAATGAAAAATCCAATTACACTTATCGCATGTTTACTACTGGCATTGAATATAAGTGCCGCTCATCTAGTGACAACTCCCCCATCTGATCTTCATCCATCAAACCATATAGACCACCCTGCAGACCCCAATGTCAAAGGATACAGTTACAATCTCGTTGCCTTTAAAGGAGAAAGTATCGGAGGTGCTCCGACATTAGACTTCAGTGGTAAGATCGTTCTAGATGGACGTCGAGCGTATAAATATACCTTTAAGAAAAAAGAGCATTTCCAGTTTGACAATTTTGCATTGAGTGACGGACAGCTCTATATCCTACCGGGATACCATCAACCCGCTAAGCTTATAAAACACAGTAAATCAAAGGACTATTATGTGGCTCTCAAATTTGGGAACGCATGGAGTCAGTATACTTATGATGAGATTATGGCCAATCGATCTACTGAGGTGGGCACCGATATCGGCCTAGAGAACTGTAATTTCAAAAAAGAGATCTACGATTATGATAATAGCTGGAAACTAACGGCATACTTCGAGATTAAGCCGATCTACTATGATGCATCCAAAGCCAAAGAAGGAACTCAAAATGTCATTGTATCTGCAAGCGGTATGGAACAGATGCCGATATTGATCGATTATTAGTCATAGGGTTTCTATCTATACTGACGCTCCATCCGGCATGAGGGAAAGATCGAATAGTTTATCCCGATGATGGTACAAATTGTCACATATTCCATAAGTAACATTATACCAATATCGTTAGCGAAACATTAAAATGGTAAACAAAATATTTTGGTGGTTATTTTACAAGCTTGAGCCTCATCATTTATTTGATGAGGCTCTTTTTTTCTTTAAACTAATAAGATTAGTCTCCTCCGAAAGGGCTACCAAATATGCCCACCGATAGCTCAATCCAGATCAAGATAAAAAGCAGCAAAACAAGAATTGATAGAGCTATGGTAAAGCTCGTATTTAGAACAGCACACTTTGAATACAGAAAATGCAAACTAGCTCCTAAAGCCATGAGAAGAATACCGGCTATCGCAAAATCATAGATATCCCATCGAACCTCATCTGTAAATTGCATAATGATCAGGATACTTGCCAAAATGGAAAATACTATAATCACAATTTTGAGCATAAAAGGACTTGTCCTACTTGGGTTTAAAAATGATCTTTATCTTACTAAAATCCGCTGCAGCATTTATCACTCTCTGATACGCGGGGAACTGATCAGCATCATAATAGTCGTGGTCGTATAACTCATCGACAATGACTACTACTTTATTTCCATCCATGGTATATGAAGATTTAAAATAGTACCTATAATCGCCATTAGACCCATCGATATCCATATTGAGGTCTTCTAGGTTAGAGACTTCATAGTTATCTAAAATATTGAAGGAGATCTCATACTGGAAACGACGAGCATGGTTATTATTTATCGGCGTTCTTCTGGCCTCATCCCCATCATTATACATCTGAGACTGCGGCCCGATTAAAGCACCGGCATTGAGGATATAATTATTCCCAGCTTTCTGCCAAAAATCTTCATTCTCAATACTACAAATCGACCTCATCGGTTTCAATGGAAAGTCTAATGCCTCCACATTCTCAAACTTGAGGGTATTCATGATCACCTGATCAGTGTAGGTATACATGACGTATCTGTAAAAATCTTCTTTAAATTCTTCTTCTACATTAGGGAATAGCGGCTGAAATTGCTTAGCCATATGGCCTGTCCTTTCTGAAACAACATTTATTTCGATGTCTTCAAAATCTTCTAAAATATTGACATTGATGACCGCCTTGGTTAGATTTTCTGAACCTGTGGTCGTCGGTATCATTCCGACTTTTCCCATCGCAGTAGTTGTCGATCCGATCTTTCTCGTTTTAACAAACAGCCCAGGATGACCTTGATAGTTTGTATTAAAATACTGTAAACGGCTATACATATCGGAAGGGTTTAATACCATATCGAGTTCCGGAATATAGATTAGATAATGATCTAGCAATAGGTAATTTTCAAAATCCTCATCAAAAATCACTGCTGACTTATCACAGGTAACCACGAGCTGACATGATAGTCCCGCCGCTTTTAAATATTCAGAATAGAGTTGAACTGAACCAAACTTATTGATTGCATTTTGCTTGAAAATATCCTCTAGATTTTCGAGTGATTCCTCATTAAAATTATCTATGAACGCAAAATTCTGCTTGATGTAATTTTCAACTTTAACAGCCTTTACGAGATCTGTATCGTTTGCATCTATTCCTATTTTTTTGAATGATTTCGAAATGGATTTAGCCGCAGATTTGCTGACTTTCTTATTAAGTCCTCTCTCTCCTACTACCTTACTGAAATAGCCGAAACTGTTGACATCATAATTACCTTGAGCATTATTCTTATCTAGCTTGAAAACAAAATACTCCTTATTGGATCCTGAATTAGAAAGCTTTTCCGTTTTATACTTTGCTATATATGGAACATCTAAAAAGTGTACCGTACTGCCATCTACGACGTTTTTCTCAATACGCTTATCTGTATTATAGGTCTTGAACGCGTATTCCAAATGACCTGGAACGATAAATTCAAAATGGTAATTAAATACCGGATTTTCTTTCTGAATAAAGTACTGACGACCATACAAAGAAGGATTTACTTGAGTCTTAAGGATTACCTCTACCTCACTCCCCTTTTGTAGGCCTTCTATGGCGTAGTAGGAGTATTCTGTTTCTGACTCTTCATGCACACCCGTTTTGACATTATCTTGGTCAATTAATCGAATAGAACCGTCAGGTTGGATCACCCGTATTTTGATATCATTGTGTTTATCATTGGGGTTCTCTTGTGGAATATAGATTTTATTTACTTTTTCTATCGCCTTATCGCTGTTTACATAGTACTTATAATGTTCGACATTGTACTGCTGGCTAGTCGTCTGCAATTCGGGATTAAAATCAATCATTAATTTATACATCGTGAATATCGCATCCTCGTCCTTGAGCGAATCATTGACGACATAAAGCTCCGGATCCTCCTCCCAGGTGTAGCCCTGATATTTAAAATCTTTGTAAATAAATTCTTGAGCGACTAGCAAACTCGGAAGTATGGCTAGAGCCAAAATCAAAAAGGCAGAGATTCTATTTTTTAGTAAGTATGATGTTTTCACGATACGCTTTTTTAAGTTGTTTTATAAATGTATTCCATTTGGGAAAATCTTCCGATTCTAACCAGAGTATATTAAGGCATAGCTCAAATTGATAGCTAATTTCAGTATCTGTTTCTATATATTTTATCGAGCAGGAATAATCCTCATCTCCAAAGGAAACCTCTTCAGGGATATACGTCACCGTGTGGCCTTCTGGAATTTCGAGAATGTAATTTTTAGTAAAGTAATGGGTCTTTTGAAAGTCGATAGATTGCTTTCTACTTGCAGGTATTTTCTGATCTTCGAACAACTTATCGAGATTCATATTTACATATATCTCATCAGCTGCTAGAGCGATGTAATCGCTAATAACGATGTCATAACTCACTTTGAGTGGTTCTACATCATGGTCCGGATTTATATTAGTGAGGGTCGATTTATTGGAGCCTTTTGCAAAATAAGTCTGGTATCTTTTTTCTAAAGACTTTGTACTCATATCGGCAAAGATGTATTTGTAATCCGGGATTTTATATCCACCTAGGTATATATCGAAGTGTCCTGTAAGCTTACTATCTTCTATTTTTAATCTACAGTTTTCAGAATTCAGATTGGTCTGACACTGGGTAATACCAGCATCTAAAATTTTATAGTTCGATGGCCCTAGATAGATCATCACTTGTTTTTCCTGTATATGTGGAGGCACTAGACCGAATGGTAAATACTCATTGGTCGCATCCAGATAATAGTATCTATCGGATTCTTTATGATGATAGACGGCAATCATATGGTTATCTATAAATGTACCGCAAGCATCTGAATATTTATACGGTAAATCTCGTGTCCCAACCCAAGCATAGTGTCCTTTGATGCCTTGGACATCTAACATTTTAACGATGATCGAAGACATGTCTTTACAATCTCCAAATTTCCTATCAAACACGGTCTGTGGATTCCTAGGAATAAAGCCGCCCATATTATCTTCAAAAGCGATGTACTTTATATTCTTCTTTACCCAATGATAAATAGCCGAAACTTTTTCTAGCTCAGTCGTCGATGATGCTGTAATCGAATCTACCTTTGCTTCAAATACGGGGTCGATAGTCGTATCTACTTCCGATATAAAATTTGAATAACTTTGAAATAGGTCATCTAGATTACCCATTACCTTATGCCTCTTACTTCCAGCCTCATACGAAGCTACTGCCAGAGCTATATGAGGCACCACTGCCTGAAAAGATTTTCCTCTCTCTTCGATATCTACTCGGTCTATATTTTTTCGTGTAAACTCATAAATGGTTTTCCCTCCTTTCTCGGTGGTTTTAAAATCGATCGGTTGGTCCAAATTGATTTCATGGATGAGTAGATCTACCTTCTCATCCACTACTAT
>CALDEN010000273.1 GCA_937942405.1 uncultured Saprospiraceae bacterium | reverse complement strand
GGAAATGGAATCAGAAACTATCCATACTCCACAGATATGAGCATTAACCCTACGACCTATGACTACATCAAAGGAATAAATATCCCTCATGGTGTAGGAGAAGTATGGTGTCAGATGATCTGGGATATGTACTGGGCCTTCGTAGATGTGTATGGATGGGATGCTGACTGGACCAATACGGAGTCTGGAAATTATAAAGCTGTCCTACTCGTAATGGACGGAATGAAAATGCAAGGATGTAATCCAGGTTTTGTAGACGGTCGTGATGCGATCCTATCTGCTGATCGAGCTAATTTTAATGGTGATCATCAGTGTCTGATCTGGGAAGTATTTGCAAGAAGAGGACTGGGAGCCTTTGCGGATCAAGGATCATCTAATAGTGCAGGAGACGGAACAGAAAACTTCGAATCTGAACCTACGTGTATAGAAGAATTAAAAATCAAGAAAACGATGACCAGATTCGTAGAAGCAGGAGACGAAGTAGAGGTAACATTAACGATCACTAATCATATACCTCAGGTAACGACGGGTGTCGTAGCTTCAGACGAGATACCATCAGGACTTACGTATATCGACGGATCTGCATCTATGACTGCAAATCTCACAGGAGACATGCTCTCATTCGATCTAGGTGATATGGAATATGAAGACGAAATCACCATTACCTACAGAATGCTCTCTGATGCTGATCAAAAGTCTACTTCAATAGAATTTTACGATATGGAAAATCTAGGAAATGCAAATGATTTTTTCACTAGAGAACCATTAACTACGAGTACTAACTTCTGGAATATCGTAACATCAGATGCATATAGTGGTTCTAATAGCTGGTATGTAGAAAGTATAGATACAGATGGTGACCAAGCTTTAAAAACCAATGAATTTATAGTTAGCGGAACTAGACCTACAGTTAAGTTTTTCCACAAATGGAATACAAACGCCTCATCTGATGGTGGATTTGTAGAAATCTCTGTAGATGGTGCCCCATATGAACTGTATAATAACTTCTTTGAAAATGGATATGATGGTGCTCTAGCATATGGAACACTAGCTATACCTAACATAAACATATTTACAGGATTACAAGCGGAGTGGGTGCCTACCTTTGGAGATTTATCTCCTTATATCGGGCAGAGCGTTTCGCTTAGATTTAGATTTGCGACAGATGATGCAGATTCTGCAGCAGGAGCATTGCCAGGATGGGCGATGGATGATTTTGAGATTCTAGATCTACTTACCTACGAAAGTATAGCTTGTGTAAGTGGTACTAATGTAGCTGATGACTCATGTACGGATGCAGCTACTGTATTTATAAATTCAGAGCCTGTATCTGCAGTAGTAGATGTGGATGTAGATCACTTCGGTCTGAGTATCTACCCTAACCCTGCCTCACAACAAGTAAGTGTAGCGATCTCTTCTAAGATATCAGAAGATGGTACAGCAGGTATATTTACAATGGATGGAAAACTCATCGCTCAGCAGTCTGTGAGTCTTAACGAAAATAGACAACAGCTGGTATTCGATGTAAGTAATGTAGCGACAGGAATCTACCTGGTAAAGGTAGAGACGAACTCTGGTGCGATAACAGAGAAGCTAGTGATTAAGTAGAATAAATAATTTATAGTTTTAAGAGGCAATCAATTTATTTTGGTTGCCTCTTTTTTTTTATGGTTACGTTTATATTTGTTTCTTCGACAAACCCAGCCTAGCCCTTAAAATAGTAAGATTTAAATATCTACTCTTTAATGCAAACAGAAACCGTCATTCTTTCATTTCAAATAATTTCATTCGTTAACCACCAATAACTTATCAAAGCTTTCGCAATGAGACGAATTCAATTGAACAATGTAATGTCCTGAAACAAGACAACTAATGTCTAAAAAATCAGTCACTTCAGAAGATAACATTAACCGCCCAAGCGAGTCATATACTTTAGCTTTATACTCCATATCTATCTTTAAATTTGAGAAGAATACCTTATTCTTAGTTGGATTAGGATATAATCGAGAACTACAGATATTACTAGACCCAATCTCATCTTGAATAATATGATCACTATTTCTATCTGATCTAAATTTTACAACCCAAGCATCAGCTTCTCCTTTATCATCTGTTACATCAAAATCTGTAGAATATGTTAATCCTGTTAATATGAATCCATTGTCAGAAGTACACTCCACGGATAATGCTCTATCCATTCCCGTACCACCAATTGTCGTATCCCATTTTAAATTTCCCATGAAGTCTAGTACAATGATTAAAATATCATCTCTTCCATAGTTCTCTTTAACCTGACCGTCACTTGAGTTGGATCTTCCAACAATAATTAACTCTTTGTTATCATTGAAAGTTACGTCGAAGGCTAGATCACCATCTGAACCTCCAAACTTCTTTTCCCATAACTTATTACCCTCTTGATCTACTTTTATAATAAAATAATCATGATCAATAATTGATTCTTCATATTCTTTATCCGACCATCCTACTATTATAGAACTACCATCTTCTAATTCTATTATTGAAGTTGCGACATCATAATCTGCTCCACCATAATTTTTGCTCCAGAGCAAAACACCATCTTGATTGAGTTTAATTAACCAAATGTCCGAACCGCCATTAATATTAGAAATATCACCGTCATTTGATGTACTCCAACCAACTATTAGAAAATTACCGTCGATTGTCTGTATTCCTTTATTAGCTAAGTCAGATTTAGAACCACCATAATTATTCTTCCATTCAATATTTCCAGCGTGATCTAATTTTAAAACCCAATAGTCATCTCCCTGAACTGAATTATCCAAATCTCCATCTATTGACCTAGAATAACCAACCAATAAATAACCATCATCATCTGTCTGCGAAATACTTCCAAAAATCTCCTGATCTGTGCCGCCAAAACTTCTTTCCCACTGAATAATCCCTAGCGAATCAATTTTCACTACCCAAATGTCTTGTTGACCTTTATTTATACTAACATCAAAATCCATAGATCCACTATCGCCAGCAATAATATAACCGCCATCATTTGTTAACTCAATCTCACATTTGTTATCAGAATCTGAACCTCCATAATTACTTTCCCATTCGATCATTCCGATAGAATCTAGTTTAAATACCCAATAATCACCCTCACCAAAATGATTATTAACATCCGTATCATCTGATTTTGTAAAACCTGACACAATGTATCCTCCGTCATTTGTAGCTTTAATTTTATGACCAATATCAGTTGAGAGGCCGCCATATGATTTCTGCCACTCAAGGCTATATTGAGCGTTCATTTTATGTAATACCCCTAATTGTAAGAGTACGATTAAAACAATTCCTAGAAATTTATTCATAATGTATAATTAGAATTTTGCCGTTAAATAATTAATGGATACTTAGATTCGAAAATGTAAATTGCGATTACTTTTACTATGATTTTATAATAAAGCGTAAACAAGTTTACTATTAATTTACAATTTGTAAAATTTCAATTTTAATCTTTCTTAGATTTTCCTGAAATGGAAAGAGAAAAGTAGATGACTTAAACATCTATCTTTCTTGAAACAAACCAAACTTATTCCTTTTAAGGTTATTTAAGATTTACTCTTTACCTGTAAGATTTTCTAATCTTGATCCTCTTCTTTTCTAGGCCTAAGGATGTGAACTCATCCCCGACCCTTCTCTTAGGAAGAGAAGGGAGGCTAGACTTGTACACTAAATGTTTCTTTTTGCTTATTAAAACTGTACCGAGATACGCCGAGTATGGAAGCTCGATGCATCGAGACCATATAGTCTTATCTTTTCTTTACCCATCCCTTTCTTTTGCAATCACAAAATTCATTCCCTTCCCTTTTTCAAGGGAAGGGTTAGGGATGGGTATGCTACAGTGCTTTTATTTACTATTGTTAGTCGAGAATGGAGGCTCGATTCCTTACGCTTATTAAAACTATATAGGATACACCGAGTATGCAAGCTCGGTTCCTTCATTTTACAATGTCCACTACGGACATTATAATTCCGATGCATCGATATTAAAGTATCAAACAAAAAAAGGGTGACTCCAAATTAATGAAATCACCCTTGATTAATTTTAACCGAATATTTATCTATACCGCAAAGCTCTCACCGCATCCACATGTACGGGATGCATTGGGATTATTAAAGTAAAAACCTTTACCATTTAATCCACCTGAAAACTCGAGTGTAGTATTACATAAGTATAAAAAGCTTTTAAGATCCGTCACCACTTTTACTCCATTATCCTCAAACACCTGATCCTTGTCTTTGGACTCATTATCGAAGTCCATAGAATAACTAAGTCCTGAACATCCACCTGATGTTACAGACACTCTTACGAAGTAGTCCTCTCCGAGAGATTCTGCTCCCATGAGTTCAGCTACTTTTTCTTTGGCACTATCTGCTACAAATAACATACGACTACGCCTTTGCGTTTTTTTCTTTGTAATCTGCTATTGCTGATTTTATCGCATCTTCTGCTAATACAGAACAGTGGATTTTTACTGGTGGAAGAGCCAGCTCTTCCACGATAGCCATATTATCGATCGCGATAGCCTCATCGATTGTTTTTCCCTTGAGCCACTCTGTAGCTAGAGAAGAAGAAGCGATCGCAGATCCACAACCGAATGTCTTAAACTTAGCGTCTTTGATCATTCCTGATGCATCATCTACCTCGATCTGCAGTCTCATAACGTCACCACATTCTGGTGCTCCTACTAGACCAGTACCTACATTGGATTTAGATTTATCTAATGTTCCTACGTTCTTCGGATTCTTAAAGTGATCCAATAATTTTTCTGAATAAGCCATAATCCTGTTTTATCTAAAAATTAAACGTTTTATCTTTTTATAAAGTTCCTCTTAATGTTCTGCCCATTCTACGGCATCTAGATCTATCCCCTCTTTGTACATTTCCCATATCGGACTCAGATCTCTCATATGCGTTACTCCCTTAGATACTGCCTCTAGTGCAAAATCCACATCCTCTTCCTTTGTAAATCTTCCTAAAGAAAAACGGATAGACGAGTGTGCAAGATCATCTCCTAATCCTAGAGCCTTCAATACATATGATGGTTCTAGTGATGCAGACGTACATGCAGATCCTGAAGACACTGCGATGTTCTGATTAAAGGTCATCATCAGCCCCTCTCCTTCTACATGCTTAAAAGAGATGTTCGTTACATGAGGCATTCTCTTATCAGTACTCCCATTTACATATACCTCTTCTAATTTATCTTTGAATCCTTGCTCTAGTTTATCTCTCAATTTAGATAATCGTTCAGCCTCAGATGCCATTTCATTCTTGGCGAGTTCCGCTGCTTTTCCGAATCCGACGATACCCGGGACATTTAATGTACCTGATCTCATCCCTCTTTCATGGCCTCCGCCATCCATCTGAGCAGTAACCTTTACTCTAGGATTTTTTCTATTTACAAATAGAGCTCCTACTCCTTTAGGTCCATACATCTTATGAGAAGTAAATGCCATGATGTGTACACCTGTCGCTTTAGGATCTATCGGAAGTTTACCTACTACCTGCGTAGCGTCACTCATAAAGAGTACACCATGCTTAGCACAGATCTTCCCGATTTCTTCCATTGGTTGGATGGTACCGGTTTCGTTATTGGCCCACATGATCGATACGAGGATCGTTTTATCTGTGATGGCTTTTTCTAGCTCTTCTAGATTTATGAGACCTTCCGCATCTACTTCTAGATAGGTCACTTGCCCACCAGTCTTTTCGATGTTTTTACAGGTATCTAGTACTGCTTTGTGCTCTGTCGTACATGTGATGATATGATTTCCTTTACGGGCATACATCTCATACACTCCTTTGATACCTAAATTATCCGCTTCTGTCGCACCTGATGTAAATATGATTTCTTTAGAATCTACATTTATAAGATTGGCGATCTGCTCTCTAGCATAATCCACTGCTTCCTCTGCTTTCCACCCAAATGGGTGATTTCTACTGGCTGCATTTCCAGGTATTTCATGGAAAAACGGTAGCATAGTCTCTACTACTCTAGGATCTGTAGGAGTCGTTGCGTTATTATCGAGATAAATTAATCTATCTGTACTCATTGCTTACTTTAAGTTATGCCCTAATTAAGGCTGCAAAGGTAACGTTTAAACAGATAAAAAGTTCGTATGAATGGGTGGTTTTAGTGTAGGCAGACTTATTTGACTATTTCAGCATCCATGAGCATATAGTTCATATGGTCTAGATTGTCCCTATTGAGCTTAAGAACACCCGTAAAAGTCATTTTTCCTTGGATATTTAGTTCTCGGTTTTTGATCTTACGATTAGGCAGTACATCGAGTACCGTCTCTGGGCCTGCCATCCCACAAAAAAAGCAGGTACTCTCTGGGTACTTAGATAGCACTAATAACTCATGATCATCTCCCACCTCTAGCGGGATGATATAACCGGTGACAGTAACTCGTTTTCCGTCTAGTGCTTTGACCTGATCGTTAAACAGCGGATATGGCACATCGAAACCATATTCCTCATTATACTCTTCTTCAAATTCCATTTTGGACATGACTTTCCATGTGAGTTCCGTTTGGCTTAAAGCCAAAGTAGAAAAAGAACATATAAAAAGAAGCAATCCGATATTTCTCAAGGTTTTGTATTTAAAGTTTAAAAGTACGTTTATCTCTCGAGGTAATAAAAAACAGAACCGACCAAGATTGTAGAGAGTCACATTGTTTCAATAAGTAAACGTGATCGAGGCCAGTTCTGTAACAATTGCTGAGCTCAAATTATTCCTTAATTTCGATCTATGAAAGCAGATTTTATTGCTGATTAAAAGCATTGATCATTCCTTAACATTTTAATGAGTGGATAATCAATTTTTAAAAGTGTTAACAAAATATTCCATTAATTATCAGCACTTTACACTTCTGCCCAAATGAGTATTTAACTATATTTAAGATTTTTAATAGCCGTTAAACTTATCACAAACTATGACCCGGAGGTCTGGAATTAATAAAAATTGGAAACCTGATTCGCTTAAGCGAAAAAAAGAATCCATTTCTTATTATGTAGATGGCATCCTCTCCTCTAACCATGCCATCTTATCAGAGTCCATTACCCTACTAGAAAACCTCAATAC
>CALDEN010000272.1 GCA_937942405.1 uncultured Saprospiraceae bacterium | reverse complement strand
CTACAATCTCCTCTGTAGAGTCTAGTGTGACCAGTACGTTGCGTATCTCGAGACTAGGATGTCCTACGATCAGCCCCGAGTTATCATACTCCTCTTGAAAATGGGGTGGGGCGATCTTTTCTAAAAAGGCAATGAGCTCTTTGAGTTGCATTATATCTTTTTGATTTTTTCTATTAATGCCGTACTGGAATATCCAACTATAAACGACAGGCTCTTTACGACTCCTCCATGAGCTAGCACAATTTCTGAACCAACTATCTCATCTATCGCCCAGTCGCCCCCTTTTACGAGTACATCGGGGATGATCGTTTTGATAAGTTGGAGTGGAGTGTCCTCTTCAAATAGGATGGCATGATCGACCATTTTGAGGGATTCGATAATGGCTAATCGGCTTTTTTCATCTTTTATGGGTCTGTTTTCTCCCTTTAATCGACTGACAGATGCATCACTATTGATCCCTACGATCAGGACATCTCCCAGTTCTTTGGCTTCAGCCAAATAATGAATATGTCCCAGATGGAGTAAATCGAAACACCCGTTGGTAAAAACGATTTTTTTGCCTTGAGATTTGAATTCTTGAATATTATGCAGTACTGAGATCATCTGCTAAAGGCTATCCGTTTTATAATTCCGATTATATATCGGGATAGCGATAAGGGATATCAGCCCAAATAGAATTGTGGCAAACAATGATATCGTCACATAAGCGATCATGGCGTACGAGAATCCATCTGCCTTAGGAATTCCATATAGATGCAAGCACTCAGTTATGAGGAAGTGATAACTGCCCATACCTCCAGGAGACGGGAATACCATACCCAATGCTCCGAATACAAATGAGGTCAAACCAGCACCAGCACTAAGAATAGCGGTAGGCTCAAAAGCGAAAAACATCAAATAGGTCATCAGATAGTACATCAGCCATATGATGATCGAGTGTATGACAAACTCTCCTAGGTTTTCGAGCTTACGTACGGAGAGGAGTCCATCGATGAAGCCCTGAACGATTTTGTTGATTTTTTGCCCTACGGTACTGTTCAGCAGTGCGGCTCGTTTAGCGTAAATAAAATATGCGATCCCCACTAGTGGAATGAGTATCAGTATGGTTTTATAGCTATAAAGAGCTTCAAATTTTTGGCCTAGAGCCATATTTTCTAATAAGTAGTCAATAAACACATGTCGTTGCCAGATGAGAGCGATGCCGATTACGATAAAGAGACTGATAAAATCGATGATCCGATCTACTACTACTGTTCCCATTAATTTTTCAAAAGGGATTTTTTCGTATCTAGACATTGTGCCGGCTCTTACAAACTCGCCAGAACGAGGGATTCCCAGGTTAGTAAAGTAGGCGATCATGACACTGTAAAAACTGTTCATAAAACGTACATCATAGCCTAGTGGCTTTATCAATAGTACCCATCTACGTGCTCGAGACAGATTACTGATCATAAATAATCCGATCGCTATTATTAGCCATGAGCTCTTGGTCGATTGGAAGTCGGCAATCATCTTATCCACGAGGCTACAGTCTTCTGCAGGTAGACCACGAGACATACAGTCCTCGAGATAGTTGGCTTGATTACTACTAAATACGAGATAGAGCACTATAAATCCTAGTGCAGCAAATAATATGACTTTTACTAAGCTTTTGATAAAGGCTAAGTTAATTGATTTTTGTCATCGGGAAAGATGGCGATCGGCTTATGAGCCTTGGCCTCTTCTGGAGTCATCAGTGCATAGGATATGATGATAACGATATCACCGACCTCTACTTTTCTGGCAGCTGCACCATTGAGACAGATCACCCCTGATCCTCGCTCTCCTGGAATTACGTAGGTCTCGAGTCGCTCGCCATTATTATTGTTTACGATCTGTACTCGCTCACCTTCATAGATGTTAGCGGCTTCCATGAGGTCCTCATCGATCGTGATAGATCCGACATAATTAAGGTTAGCCTCTGTCACAGCTACTCTGTGAATCTTTGATTTATGTATCTGAATTAACATAGTGCAAATTTAGTCCATATTGCATGATATAAATGCGATGATGGGATCAAAAAAAAGATTATTTCTTAAGTATGATGTTGTCGATCAGTCGGACCCCCTCTGTCCATACAGCGGTGCAAGCCACGACATACGTATGGGCATCCATTTTACGGATATCTCTGAGCGTATAGCCATTACTGATGGATACATACTCAGGCTCGAATCCGTCGATCGAGAGCTTTTCCATGGCTTTTTTACGCAGTTCAGATATGCTGTATTTTGATCGATTTCGCTTGATCCATTTTAGGGTCTTGTATATGATTGCGGCTTCGTCGCGAGCAGACTTAGATAATCGTTCGTTACGTGAGCTCATCGCTAGACCATGCTCTTCTCTCACAATATCACATACGACCAGCTCTACAGGCATCTTGAGCGTATCGACCATATGACCGATGATGGTAAACTGTTGAAAATCCTTCTGCCCCATATACAGTTTATCCGGTGTAGTGAGATCCAGTAGTCTTTTTACCACCTGACATACTCCATCGAAGTGGCCTGGTCGGAACTTACCTTCCATACGAGTATCTAGTCCTTTAAAATCTATTTTGACTTT
>CALDEN010000271.1 GCA_937942405.1 uncultured Saprospiraceae bacterium | reverse complement strand
TCATCGTTTCTAAAGTTCCTGAAATAATTTCATTAGATGTTGTATACATTATAGGATTTCCCGAAAAACTATTGGTCATATTACCATCATCAATAGTCCACGAAACATTAGGCATTCCCGCAGGAAGATTGTTTGCAAATAATGTATAGGTAATATCATCAGAACCACATCCGGCAATGGATACAGTAATTTCTGCATCTAAATTTATTGTTTCTAGAATAACCGTTTTGGTCAAAGAAGCCATACATCCATTTGTCAACAATACATCTAGTCCTATGGTTAGATCATCTGGGCTCTCTAATTCTAGCGTAATTGAATTTCCTGTTTCAGTATAAATTTGGCCAGCCTGATTAATTGTCCATGTCCAAGAGATGATATTAGACATACCCATGGATAGGTTAGTCAAATCTTCTAACTCTAATACATACATATCGTTTTGGCAGCTATAAAAATTTGCAGTAAAATCTGCATCAATGGTCGTATCGGAAATTAAAATGGTATCTAAAGAAAAATTAGAACAACCATCAACAGAGCGTATTGCTTCTAGCTGTACGACATACGTTCCGTAATCTGGATAGTTGAATACGGGATCTACATCCGAGGAAGTAAATGCTGGATCTGAATTGGGATAGTCAAAATGCCATATATACGAATCGGTTCCTTGACTCGTATTCTCAAAAGCTACTTCTGTAGTTCCACAAATTACTGGATCTACATCAAAATCAGCTACAATAGCATCACTACAAACGCGTACATTGTATTCGAAATCCCTAATTACTCTAGATAACAACACACCATCTCTATATTCTTCCACACAAATCCCTACTAGAAACTGCCCTATTAGATTGGGTATAGCAGTCATTACTCCTGTATTAGGATCTATCGTAAGTGGAGTCCCGCCTAATGGATCTAATTCTGTATATGGTGCTTGATAAGTGACATTTGTATAGCCTGGGCCATTAGGTGGTTGAGGCTTAGGGTTGTCAAAGTCTGCCCCATCAAAAGGCTTACATAAGCTATATACTAGATCATCTCCATCTGCATCTATTGCAAAATGGTTGAAATTCAAAACTTCATTGGCACAAACATAGATGTCTGGCCACTCATTAAATACAGGCGAAGAATTACACACTTGCAACGCCTCTTCTGTAAACTCTATAAAATAGGTGCTTCCTGTTTCTAAAGGAGCTACAATATTGTTTAAAGATCCGTTACGACAGCAACGTTGATATGCTGCAGTATATCCACCTGGTCTAAAGGGCAATCTTACAACTTTGGTATAGGTTGCTTCATGAACACATATAGGAGCTCCTATAAAGCCACAGTCACTATTAATTTGAAAATTCAAGGTATCATCTTGAACAAACGGAATAAGTACCTGCCCAGCAATACCTACATCAAAGTCTAGATCTCCATTAGAATCAAAGAAACCTATAGAGGCTGGATTATCGAATGGTGCAAAGGGAGACCCAAATGCACAGTCCCTTCTTACGGTAAGAGTGATCTCATACCTTTCATTACCTAAGCACTTATATGTCATGTCCCCTCCAACAATATGTGTAGAAGAAGCATCGAAGGAAAATCCCAAAATACATGTCGCTACAATTGCTATCTGAAAGATTATATTTTTTATCAATTTCATTAATTTCTATTGAAATGATTAATTAACGTAGTTTAAACCCAAAATCTCTATTCTTCTTTCTCGTGAAGCTGCTACACTATACACTGAATTTCTTCTGTCTCTATATTGATCACTAATCCCACTAGGGGCTTTGTTCTCTCCAAAAGGCAAGTCGATCACTTTTAATTGTTCAGACACGATGTATCCTGCCAATATTCCGTTCTGATATTTTACAAGTTCATTTTTTAAACTATGTATTCTTCTCTTACTTAATGCCAGATTATATTTAGAGGATGCTCTAGGACTAGCATATCCTTTAATGCTGATCTCTATTTTTCTTCCTTTATTTAACTCTGAAGTTAACTGTGACAGAAAAGCATTTAACTGACCATATCCTCCTTTTACATCAAACTCAAAAAACGCATCGACATCTTGTTGTGCTCTATTTCTTTGCTCGCCTTTTAAAGGTTTAGAGTACTCAGATTTAAACTCTTCTTTTTTAACAATATATGGATCATACGTACTCGTGTATGTTTCGTTGGTATATGTTTTTACACTTCTCAGATCAGGAATGTCATTATCAAAATACAATGTTAAAGGAAGATATATCCCCGCACCACTTCCCAAGAATAGTTTTCTTTCCATCGGGTTTCCATTACAGTCAGCCGTGATGGTAGTCATTGCTTGATCATAACCATTTTTAGAGGCAATAATTCTATACTTCTTACATGGTTCTAACTCAAATTGGAATAAATTTGAATTTGGATTATAGACATCTTTACCTATCGTTTTGCCTGTAGCTACATCTATAAGTTTTACTGTAGAGCCATTCAAATTGGCATTTGTCACACCATCGTAGGTAAAGACCTTAAGTTGAGTCGATTTTCCTGCGAGTGGATTACCTGTGGGATTATCATTTTTATTTAGTGACTCATCGATCTTCAGGAATAGCTTTTTTACGATATCCTCTGAGGCATACAATCCTTTGGTTGTAAATTCTATCTCTTCA
>CALDEN010000270.1 GCA_937942405.1 uncultured Saprospiraceae bacterium | reverse complement strand
CATCATAGAGACTGGATTCAGCTCCCCTTCAAGCGGACTATAAATGGCATCGGCAGATAGATTTGTAAATGTGTTATTTTCTACCCGTTCAAAAACGGTATCTACCTCTAAGGCCTCTGATGCTAAGTCATTGATGATTTTAAAATTATCAAAAGCCTTTTCTTTGAGATGGGATTTTTTCTCAAACAGTTCATGGGAACCACCTTGAGTATAATCCATTTCTTTCTCGGTCAGTAGGGTTTTAAGTAGATTGAGGCCTTCCCACCTCATCTTTAAGAGCTTTAGAGCTTGTGCTTTGCCATTGGTCCTTATATCATCTAATATCTCTGTCACACTGCCGAAACAGGCAAATCCGGCGTTCTTAGTGGATGCTCCTAGGCCCGGAAACTTTTTTTCTAGTATTACGACTTTGGCTTTGGGGTACTCTCGTTTTAAAAATATAGAGGTAGTCATTCCGACTATACCACCACCGATGATGACATAATCTATCCCGTTAAAGTATAAGTCTCGTTCCCAAAAACTCCAATTCTGAGGCATTGTATTATTTTTGCAACCATTAATTTAATACAGATGATACAAAGAATACAAAGTGTTTACTTATTCCTTAGTTCTTTAGCGTTGGGAGGACTTCATTTTTTACCTCTAGGAGCAGGAAATAAAACGGAAACAGGCATACTCTCTGATTCCATTTTTAATATACATGATAATGCATTATTGCTCGGTGCCACTATACTAGCTGCGATAATTTTGTTTGTTTCGATCTTTCTATTTAAAAATCGAAAGACTCAATCATTAGTGGTAAACGGAGGAATCTTTTTTGTAGGAACTATAATGGGATTACTGGCAGTCGCCTACTTTCAAAATAAAGAAGTTCTATCCGCTACAAATGATTTTGCTTTTTCATTCGGGATCGGGCTTCCTATTGTGGCTTTAATTTTTGCCTTTTTAGGAAGAGCTGGAATAACTAAAGACGATCAGATCGTTAAATCTATGGATAGATTGAGATAAGGAAGTTCTGATAATTCAAAAATAGGATATAAAAAAAGGACACAAGTAAACTTGTGTCCTTTGGTCTTTTCATACTGATTCGAAAACAAAATATTATTCTGGTCTAGGCTTAGCAGAATAGTTAAGTAATAACTGACCTGCTTTTCTCAAGGCCGTTTTTACATCTGCTACTATACCCATAGTTACATCTTGATCCACTCTCAACGAGGTTTTTATCGCTCCTCTTTGATTTTCAGGTACTTTACTTCTATGTCTTTCTAGAAATAATGGAATGTCTTTCTCTGTCGCAAACTTATCTCCCAGTTGTATTCTCGGTTTAGTACCATAGGTAGCTTGAAATTTCTCTACTGGACGTCCTATATAAATATAGTTTACCAGTGATTTTTTTTCGAGTTTAGATAGCTCAGTTGCTTGAGGTGTAACTACATCTACTTTCTTTTCAGAATCCCTCATCACTGTTACTACCATAAAAAAGAAAAGCAACATGAATATAATATCAGGCAAAGACGCCGTGGATACTTCTGGTGAGGCTTTTCCTCTTTTCTTTTTAAATTTTGACATAATTATTTTTTAAACGTCAATTAATTTTCTGCTCCAAAATCCGATGGCTCAGACTCAGAAATTACCAGAGGTATATCTGATCTAATCGCTCTTTTTTCTGTTTTCGAGCAATACTCATAATCTTTCCCATATCGTTTTTGAGCTTCTTCATCTCTCAGTTCACCATATGCCGCTTTCACTTCGTTATACACTTCTAGATAGGCTTTATACTTCGTTCCTCTGTCATTTTTCATAGAAACGATGGCTTTCTTTGGATTTTCAGCCAAATTATCCAGTCTTAACGGATTCATGATAAACTCTTTACAGTTTTCTCTCAAATCCATAATATCAGTAGGTTCCCCTCTTACGAGTAGCTCATTATTAGCATTTACCAATACAGAGAAAACATTTCTCGTTTTGAGCTTAGTAATATCTGGCTCATCTTCAGACCATGGTGGTAGCTGTACGAGTACCCCTTTGTCTTCGACGATCGTAGTCGTTACAAGGAAGAATATGAGGAGCAAAAAGGCAATATCTGCCATCGAGCCCGCATTTACCTCATTGTTTAAACGATCTTTAGTACTTTTCTTAGCCATAGTCTACTAGTTAAAAGCGTTTTTGATTTCAAAAATCACCATTAATGCAAGTGATAATAACGCTAATACTATCGTAACATTAATACCTCCTCCGATGAATTTTATCACACCTGATGAAAGATCATATTTCTGTATCAGTGTAGACATTTTGGATCCGGCGGCAAATTCAGTTCCACTCATAGAGTAGAATATAAAGAATATCACGGCTAGAACAGCAACTGTTATAATCGCTTTCATTGAAGATTTAGGAAATTTAAATATTCCTGCAATTCCAAAAAATACTGCCGCACCAGCTGCCAATAACGCAAGACCGATCGTTAACATCAATCCTGGATCGAAAAAACTAATGGCTGATTTAGCTTCATCTGGCAATTTATTGAGGTCTGTAGACATATCATATCCTGAACCACTCAGTCCCGAAGAAACGGAAAAAAGAAATACAGCAATCACGATAAGTCCTAAAATTAGAGCACCTCCTTGCCCTTTGGACATTAAAAAATTAAATAAAGATTTCATTTAATATTAGTTTATCGTGATGATTACTTAAAAATGTTATTTCTAGACATTACGTCTACTAGAGCGATAGAAGAATCTTCCATTCTGTTTACGATTCCGTCAATTTTGGAAACGATGTAATTGTAAAAAATTTGAAGAATAATCGCAACGATAAGTCCAAAAACGGTAGTCAATAAGGCTACTTTAATACCCCCTGCTACTACTGATGGTGAAATATCTCCTACAACCTCGATCGTGTCAAAGGCCTGAATCATTCCGATTACCGTACCCATAAACCCGAGCATCGGTGCGATCGCTATAAATAGAGATATCCATACAAGACCTTTTTCTAAAAGTCCCATCTGTACTGAACCGTAAGAAACAATTGCTTTTTCAACTGATTCTGGTCCACCACCTGCACATCTCAGTCCTTCATAAAGAACGCTTGCAGTAGGTCCAGGAGTCGCTTTACATACCTCCTTAGCACCTTCTACGTCTCCATCAGCTAATCTCTCATCTATTCTAGAGAGTAACTTGTCTGTATTCGTTGTCGCAAGGTTAAGCGTAATAATTCTTTCAATACAAAAAGCCAATCCGAGAATTAAACATATAAGTACGAGACTCATAAATTTCCAATCCCCTTCAATGAATTTTTCTTTTAATACCTGGAACATTCCAGCTTGTTCTGCCGCTCCTGCGTCTTGTGCCATTACATCAAATGCACCAAAGTAGGCTGCAAGAAAAAACACACCTATTAATACTAAAATCTTTCGCATGATTTGTTTTGTTTTCTGTTTTCGAAAAGTAATAAAATAACTTCAGGTGACTAAAATAGAAATATAATTACAGCTTCAAAACTGACTTCACAGTTTTTTATATTTTTTTAGTCATTTAGTCTCGTAGCGGAGAATGAGGGATTCGAACCCCCGGTACCTTTTAGGGGTACATACGCTTTCCAAGCGTACCTCTTAAGCCACTCGAGCAATTCTCCGAGCATGTAAATTTTGGAAAATTGTCGGCTAATTCAAAATCTCACTCAATAAATAAAGAATAAGGATTATCTATATGTATTAAAGATTCATCCTTAGGCTATAATGGTGTGTAGTTATATACCTTATTTGCGGATTGAGTTGTGATTTCTGCAATTTCTTGCAAAGTATGGCCTTTTATTTCTGCAATCTTCTCAGCTATTAACGGAATATACCCACTTTCATTTCGCTTACCACGATGCGGTGTAGGAGACAAATAAGGCGAATCCGTTTCCAAAACCAAGTGTTTTAAATCTATTTCACTAATTATTTTATCCAATCCACTATTTTTAAATGTTACGACACCTCCTATTCCCATATAAAATCCCAGGTCGATGATTTTTTGAGCTTGTTCTATCGTTCCGCCATAACAATGAAAAATACCCGTTAAATCTCCACGTTGCAATTCTTCCACAATCTCGATACTCATCTCCAACGAATCTCTGCTATGTATTACGATAGGTAATTTTAATGATCTCGACCATTCTATCTGAGTCCTAAAAGCATCTATTTGTTGATCGGTAAAGGTCTTATCCCAGTAGAAATCTAATCCTATCTCCCCTACAGCGGAGTAGGAACCAGTAAATAGATGTGTTTTGATCACATCTAATTGGTCTTGATAATCCTCCTTTACATAACATGGATGCAAGCCCATCTGAGGTATACATACATTTGGGTAGAGCGTTGACAGTTTGTTCACAGCATCTATAGAGGATACATCTATATTGGGCATATAAATACGTTGGACTCCATTTTCTAATGAACGACTTATAACCTCATCTATATCCTCAGAAAACTCATTTGCGTATATATGAGAGTGCGTATCTACGTACATTTGATATTTTTATGATTCATTTTTCAGTAAGTAATGGCAAAGAAAACTAAATTTTATGTTGTATGGCATGGATTAAATCCAGGTATTTATAGGACATGGAATGAATGCAAATTACAAATTGCTGGTTTTCCTTCGGCAAAATATAAATCGTATAAGACTTTGGCTGAAGCCAAAAAAGCATATGCACAAGGTCCAGAAAATTCATTGTTTAAAAAAAGTGGGTCAAAAGCTAAAGCCCATTATCATCAATATCTAGATGAAATAATTATCCCTAGCTGGAGCGTCGATGCTGCTTGTAGCGGTAATCCTGGGATAGTCGAGTATCAAGGTGTAGAAACGGTTTCAAAAAAAGTCTTATTTAAAATGGGCCCTTTTGACAAAGGCACTAATAATATCGGGGAATTTTTGGCTCTGATACATGCTCTGGCTCTCCTTAAAAATAATGGAAATCATCTAATGCCCGTATATAGTGATAGTCGAACAGCGATGAGCTGGTTCAGAAATAAAAAAGTAAAAACGACTTTTTTTAACAAATACAAAAATCCAGAATTAAGAGAACTGTTAGATCGGGCTATACTCTGGATGAGGTCT
>CALDEN010000269.1 GCA_937942405.1 uncultured Saprospiraceae bacterium | reverse complement strand
GTTATAGATGCCTTTTTTAGAGACTGAAGATCTTTCCCTGCGGTCGAGATCAAAAAAGAATAAAAAGCACTTTGTCATCTTGACCGAGTGCAACGAGTGGAAAGATCTTTTGAGTGATCAGAGGAATTGAGCCCCACATTTCCATAAAGTATAAATACCTTAATTTTGATTATCAACCATAAACATTTTGAAAACTACATTTATCTTATTACTAACCGTCCTCCTCTTTAATCCAAGTCTAGAGCTAATAACAGCACCAGACTTTGGTATGACCACTGCAGAAGGACAGCAAGTCATGCTTTCCGATTATAAAGGGAAGGTCGTCTACGTTAGTTTTTGGGCGAGCTGGTGTGGAGTCTGTAAACGTAATTTCCACTCATACAAAAACACGAGAAAACTACTAGCTGACAAGGGCGTAATACTTCTCAACATTTCGATGGATAAATCGGAAGATGATTGGCGACGTGCTATGAGTCAGCATGAGATAGAAGGTATACATGCGATCGTAAATGATTATGATGAGGTGCAGAAACTATACGAGCTTTATTCGCTTCCCGGTTATGAGATCTTGGACAAATCTGGGAAGCAGGTCTATCTATCCCAGGAAGAGGGAAGAGATATATTTGAGGATTTTGATAAGTGGTTGGCAGAATGATTAGAGGATTGATTTACGATCTATTCAAAATCATTCTTTTAATGATATTACCATTTGCCATATTGATAAGAGCTGCTACTTATTTTCATATACACTATCAGTTAGGTTCTTTGGAGTGTTTGCTAGGATCTGCAATATTTACATCTTTATTACTCTTTATTTATTTCAGTGTTTTTTATGGAAAACTGACAGGACGATTTGGTGATTTCAATGCATTGAAGAGGAGAGCACTGATTGCTTTTTTGATGGTGCTGGTATATAGCATCCATGGGGTTTTGTTTTTTTCCTCTTCTAATCTTAAAGATCCAGCTCTTAAGTCTGAGATAAACAATCTCCATCCTATCCTCCGATTAGGAATGAGTACACTCGTCTATCTTGATAAAGAACTCATTATAACCGATGCCATCCGCGAACCCGAGGACTATCGCAAGATGGGATTGCCGACTATAAATGCCTCTCTACATTATAAACAGAAATCAAGCAACTATGCCCATGCGGTAGATATCCGTACCTTAAGGAGATCAGAGTGGAAAAACTATTTGGTAAAAAAATACTTTGATCTACTCGGGTTTAATACACTCCGTCATGGAGGTACTGCAGATCACTTGCATGTATCTTTAAAGAGTCATGATTATCCGGAGGCTAGGTAATTATTCCTGATGATTTTTAGAGCCAATAAACAGCAGGTGTAGCTCGTTGTATTATGACATCAATAAAATTTATCGAAATGAAAAACAGAAGAAGCTTTCTTAAAAAATCGGTATCGATTACATTGGGAGCAGGTGTAATTGGAACTGTCGCAACGCCATTAAAGGCTATGCATACTCCAGCCGTTAATGGAATAAATATTGTCGGACCTAAGGATGGTTTTACACCCGAAATAGGAACGCTGGTTTCGATGATGAATTGGATGAGAAATACCATGTTGAGACCTGTTCATGGCATGTCTACAAAAGATCTTGATTACTTGCATGATGCAAACTCAAATTCTGTCGGGGCGATGTTGATGCATTTAGTTGCAACAGAACGATTTTATCAAGAAAACACTTTCGAAGGGAATGTACATTTCGAACCCGGTCAAAAAGAAGACCGTTTGTATGAGGCGGCTTCTAATCTAGGAGATGCTGGTAGAGCGACATTCAAGGGAAATAACCTGGATTACTATATGGACAAACTAGAAGCCTGTAGAGAATTTAGTCTAAAAGAATTGGCAAAGTATGACGACACTTGGTTAGAGAAAGTTGATACTCAATTTTGGGGTAACCCTACTAATAATTATTGCAAATGGTTTCATGTAGTGGAACATGAATCGAACCATAACGGACAAATTAAATATTTAAAAAGTAGATTGCATACGAGGAAATAATTTACCCTTCCACCACCTCAAAACTAGACTTAATCTCGGCACTCTTTGCGATCATAAGAGATACAGAGCAGTATTTTTCGAGAGACAGGTCGATGGCTTCTTTGGCTTTAGCCTCCTTGATTTTCCCGTAAAGGGTATAATGGACGTGTACATGCGTATATACCTTAGGGTGTTCCTCGGCACGGGTACCGTCGACAGATACTTTTATATCGATGACCTCTTGCCTCATCTTCTGTAAGATCATGATGATGTCTATCGTACTACAGCCGGCAATGGACATGAGCACGGCCTGCATAGGGCCGACATGGTCTTTGAGCCCTAGAACGATTTCGTTGCCATTTTCATTACGGCAGACCATTTTTTCGAGGTTTTCAGCAGTATGGAGTGTCACTTTTGTCATAGATAATACCTTAAATAAAGTTTAAACTGTTATTTATAAGCTAAAGATTAACTTTTTATCCGAAATTTGTGTTTTTACTGGGAGAGAGTCTTAGAACCTATTAGACAAAAAAATTGCTCTCAAATTAACAATCGACAAATGAAATTATTCAAAATCGCCTTTATTACACTATTCGCTCTGACTATGGTTACCTCTCTGGTCGCACAAGGAACGAGTACAGAAGTATATAAATCAGAGAAAGAAGGATGGCTGGTAGACATAGATGAGGCGTATGCCGAGGCTAAAAGAACCAAAAAACCAATCCTTGCAAACTTTACAGGAAGTGACTGGTGTGGCTGGTGTAAGAAATTAGATAAGGATGTGTTTAACAAGCCAGAGTTTCAGAAATGGGCTGAAGAAAACGTGGTACTACTCGAACTAGATTTTCCTAGAAGATTTAAACTTCCGCAAGAAAATGCAATGAAAAACGAACGTGTAAAGCAGAGTTTTCAGCAACTGGGACTAGTAAGAGGGTTTCCGACAATCTTACTTTTTGACATTAGTGAAAAAGGAAAACAAGCGTATGATTTTACCCTATTAGGTAAAACCGGATATACAAAAACGGTAGCAAAATTTACTGGGGATGTAGAAGATATGATGAAGCTCAGAGGAGAGGTATCACAGGATTACGTTGTTTCTTATGATGCTAATGCACCATTGGCCGCAGCCCCACAAAGAAAAAGAACCAGTCAGGCAAAAAAGCCAGAACCACCTCAGAATGCAAAAGGAGTATGGCACTATACCTGTCCCAAAGGATGTAAAGGAGGAGCTGGAGCTGCCGAGCCATGTAAATCATGTAAAACAGAACTGACACATAATGCAGTCTATCATCAATAATATTGAAGGATTCTCTGCGTTTTGTAAGGAATAAATAAAAACAAAGCAGCATATTTGCATAAATATTGATTTTTTTAATATGTATGAGCTTCTAAATCATGCATTACAGAAATTTTAGACCATGAAAAATTTATTATTCGCACTTATTATATTAACAGCAGTAGCATGTGGAGGAGATAAAAATGCCTCTGTAGATACAGCAGCGACTCCGACTGCCACTACTCAGCCAGCTAGGACGACACAAGCACCTAGAACTGCTCAGCCTGCAAAAGCGGCACAACAAAAAGCTCCCGTAAGAGCACAACCACAACAAATCGATTTAGGCGATTATAAAGCAAAGAACGAAGGATGGCATGTCATACTAGAAGATGCGTACGCAGAATCTAAAAAGACAGGAAAGCCGATCATGGCAAACTTTACAGGTAGTGACTGGTGTGGATGGTGTAAGCGATTAGATAAATCAGTATTCCATCAGCCAGGTTTTGCGAAGTGGGCAGATGAAAATGTGGTCTTACTAGAGCTGGATTTCCCACGTAGATTCAAAGTACCAGAGGCTATCGCACAGCAGAATAGAGGTTTACAACAGTCATTCCAGGTGAGAGGATATCCTTCTATTTGGTTATTTGATCTGGACAAAGACGATACAGGTAAGTTTAATATCTCTGCTCTCGGAAAGACAGGATATACTAAGACGCTAGGTGAGTTCCAGACGACTATGGAAAAATACATAGCAGGAAGATCTTAAGATACATTGCTTTTTTTGGCTTTAAGCCAAAATCAAAATATACAGAAGCCTTGCTCCATCGGAGTGAGGCTTTTTTTATGGAGACCCTTAAATATTAGAAGATCATCAAAAAGAAACCATCACTTCCTTAATCTGAAAATCAGAATCATCCTTATATTAAAGGATTAGAACATCAACCTTATGCTCGTAAAAACCTATGCAAGTGCCGTTACCGGGGTCGAAGCCCAAAAAATAACCATAGAAGTAAATGCCGGCGGAACAGTAGCCGCAGGTAAGCAGATGTATTTTATGGTCGGACTACCAGATAGTGCAGTAAAAGAAGCACAACATCGCATCGAAGCTGCCATAAAAAACATCGGATTCAAATATCCGAGACTCAAGATGGTCATCAATATGGCACCTGCAGATATCAAAAAAGAAGGTTCTGCCTACGATCTACCTATCGCATTGGGAATTCTCGCTGCTACTAAACAAATCCGTGAAGACAAGCTCAAAGACTATATCCTTATGGGAGAGCTGTCACTAGACGGAGACCTCAGACCCATCAAAGGTGCACTGCCTATCGCGATCCAAGCTCGAAAAGAAAAATATAAAGGCATACTTCTCCCTGCACAAAATGCCAAAGAAGCAGCCATCGTAAATGATCTAGAAGTATATGGGATTCAGAATATCAGAGAGGCCATCGGTTTCTTAGATGGAGATACAGATCTGAAACCGATAATTATAGATACCCGAGATGTATTTGAGTATAATCAAAATGAGTATCAAGTCGACTTTGCAGATGTCAAAGGACAGGAAAATATAAAACGGGCTCTAGAGATCAGTGCTGCTGGTGGACATAATGTAATATTGATCGGTCCACCTGGTGCAGGAAAGACCATGCTCGCTCGTCGGCTATCGACCATATTGCCTCCATTAAATCTTTATGAGGCACTGGATACTACTAAGATACACTCTGTAGCTGGGCATCTGCCCGCTGACTCTTCATTGATCGCATCTAGACCTTTTAGGTCTCCTCACCACACGATCAGTGATGTCGCATTAGTAGGTGGTGGATCTAACCCTAATCCTGGAGAAATATCCCTAGCACACAACGGCGTCCTCTTCTTAGATGAACTACCAGAGTTTAAGCGATCAGTGCTAGAGGTACTGCGTCAGCCGATGGAAGAGCGTAAAGTCACCATATCACGAGCCAAGGTTACCGTAGATTACCCTGCCAGTTTTATGCTTATCGCATCGATGAATCCATGCCCATGTGGTTTCTATAATCATCCAGAAAAAGAATGT
>CALDEN010000268.1 GCA_937942405.1 uncultured Saprospiraceae bacterium | reverse complement strand
AAACTAAAAAGTATAACTGCTATTATTCCTTTCATTGATTTAGAAATTAAGCACGAGACCCACACCATTGGATGTTGCCCCTAGTCTACACTCCAATAGATTAAGATCTCTGTTAAGATTTATTTCTGCAATAGATTTTATTCCATAAGCATCCATTGCTTTTTTCTTGGATTGCTTAGTTTTAATTGCATAGATCATTGTAGTAAGGCCTAAAGCAGGTGCTACAAGATATAGAAAAGCCTGTCCAAAAAGCAAAGGTGCATTCCATAGATCATGATATTCATCTTTATGTTTATCGATCTTGTAGAAACCATAAGTCATTGCAAATATTGACCCGGTACCCAATAAAACAGCTTTATTTTTCTCTGACTTAGACCTGTAAAAATGCTCAATAGCATCAGGAACCTTAAGCATATAAGGTTCTAAATCCCAAAAAGAAGAAATCCGTTTATTCTCATTTGGGAATATATAAGATGGCTTCTCTTTTGACAACAAAATGAGTGGAACATTACTATTTACACGAGTTACTTCATGTCCTAGATCCCTTCCCAAAATAATCTCTTCTATTTCTTTCCTGGCCATCCGATATGGTATCCCATCATCTATCCAAAGACGATATTTAACCTCTTCATCACCAATTTCTATAATACGAGCTTGAATAATTTCTCCATCTAATTTGATTATTTGGTCTTGAGCAGATAAGCCAACGAAAAAAAGTAGAAGCATCAGGCTTAAAAAATATTTTTTTGCGTTCATTCTATATATGTTTAATAATTAAATATTGTTCCAACTTGTCAATTTCAAAATTGTAAATAACTAGAACTGTAAAACCAAGCCTAAGCCATTCTGGGTAAGACCTAAGTTTAATTGCATAATATTTTTATTACGGTAGTATGGAATCAATGAGAAATCATGTATCCCATACTCGAGCTCTAATTCCTTTTTATATTTTAGATAATTTACTCGGTCTATAACAGCAGTAACACCGATGGATGGTGTACCGAGTATGATCATCATAATTCCTAACGTGGCAGACCTCCAATTGGTCTGACTACGATTTAAACCTGCATTTGCCAACACCATTCCCCCTGTAAAACTAAATACAGTAAGTACTCCATAAACATTGGCGTTGAGTCGGTGCTTTTCAGACTTTAAGAAAAGGTCTTTGTAGTATGGATCCTTAATAAAAAAAGGGCCCAATTCTTTAAAAGAAAGCAATTCTGAATCCTGTCCTTTGATAAAATATTTTCCTCTTTGTTGGCTAAAATGAATTGTCGGTCCTTTCTTTTCTAGAAACAGAGATCTTAATTCTTTTCCTCCATAGAGGATAAATTCTTTTACCTCAGCTTTATCTATTTTATATTGGATACCGTCATCTTTTTTTAAGCGGTAACTGATGTGCTCCAGGGTTACTTCTGTAATCTCAATTTCTATATGCTCATCATTAATTGTAACGATCCGACCCTGAGAGTTGATTCCCGAAACTGAAAAAAGCATTATCAGTATAAGACAAATATTTTTAAAGTCCATAGTGAGTTGATCTTAAATGACTTCCTATCTATTCTATTTTATCCCCTTTCTAAAATTGTACAACTAGTCCAAGTCCATTTTGTGATGCACCTAGATTCAATGAAGCTAGCTCTTGGTTTGAATGACTGAGTGACTGATTTACATATCGAATGCCGTAAGCATCTTCCGTTCTCTTTTTGTTATTTATCGAACTTATTTTAGTTATAATCCCTATCGTTCCTAGAGCGGGACCTACAATTACGACAGATATAACACCTACTGCAAAAGTAAAATCATTATAGTTGTCAGAATTAGCCAATGCAAATCCTCCCCCAATAAAAACCAAGGATGAAACACCTAAAATCTTGGCCACAGATTTTTGACGTTTAGCCTTAAAGAAATAATATGCTGCGTCTTGATTCTTACTAAAACTCGACTCTAAACTCCAGAAGCTACCTACCCATGTCTCACCTACAAGGTAATTTCTATTCGATGCACTTTTTAGTATGACATTAGAATTTGCAAATGAGGGATAAGAATCTCTAAATAAAATATCCATAGAATCGTCAAATACGACATCCGTAATTTCAGATCTATTCAATCTATATTTTATACCATCTGATTTCCACAGCTCATAGATTAGATATTCAGAACCTATTTCTAAAATATTGACTTCGATCTTTTTGTCGTTATTGATAGAGATGTAATCTTGACAAAAAACAGAAGTCGAGAGCGAGAGCAATACAAGAATGATAAACAGGAATCTCTGCTGCATACTACTTAGATTGATAGTTAGATTTAGATCCAAATAAGATTCCTATTCTAAACCCAGCTTTGGCACCAAAATTATCGCTTGCAAAAAAATCACCTTCGTCAAAATAGTTGTCTTCCGTAATTCTTATTTCTCCATTATCATTTGTAGTAACTTCAAATTGTCCGTTATAATAAGCGATACCGCTATAGATATCCATTGATACTAAATCTCCAAACACCCACTGATAGCCTAAGTCAAACCCGGCATAAGCATAGTTTCGATTTTTGTTTTGAAAGACATAAGAGCCATTACCTGAATAATTTTCAATTCGTTCATTTACACTTACAAATCCGACAATCGGTTTTATATACGTTCCTGACATTAGATGATCCGGAAGATAATACTCTGAAAATATATTGCCCATTTTATACTTATACCCGAGCTCTACACCTAAGCCTGATTTATTCACATTTTGGTTTTCTAATCCTGCACCGTGTATCGACACGATCGCCTCTATACCCTTGTTTTTTCCAATTGCTCTTTCATACCCAAAAGCAAGTGCCCCCAGCCCCATCGCTGTGAAGTTAAAAGAAGCCATTTGCATTCTATTTTGTGTATAGATTACATCTTCCATGTATTTTTCTTCAAGATCCATTTCTTGTTTATAACTATCTAGATCACTGTCATCTACATAATCAGGCATGTTTTCCTCTTCAGAGTCCGCTATTATTTCATCTTCTTCTAATTCATCTACGGCGGATTTTTGATAGATTTCTTGGACCAGAGCACGATCCATTTCCCGCTTATCCTCATCACTCTCAAAGGGATACTTGTATACTATCTTATCTTCCAACACTTCCAGAATCACTACATTTAGTTTATCTCCGTTTGTGCGGATGATGTAGTCATACTCAGGAATACCGGATTCTAACTCTCGCATCATAGCATCAGACAGATCTTCATATTTAAACCCCATGAGGACTTCTCGTATTTCTGATTTTAAGACCTTTTGAACGACATTGGATCCTTTTTCTTTGATTATGATTTTCTCCGATCCATTTTCGATAATCTCCCCAAAAATATTTTCCCCTGATTTAGTGATTATAATGTCCACGGCTTGCGTATTACCTGCAACTACTAAGGCAAATACCAAGGAAATAATAAGAATTGCATTTCTGAGCATAGCTATATGTTATAATGAGTTTAATGATACTATAAAAATGAACTTATTATCCAATTTATATTCATGATTAGCAATTTAAATCAATAATATCATTCTTAATTTAACAACAATAACTAAAAAGCTACCACTTTATTTCATAAATTGTAAACTCATCACTCTAAATTTTACCAATGATAGACAACGAAATGGACCAATCCTTTTTTCAAAAAAAATTTTTTGAGGTAATCGCTCGGCGTAATGCCCATAACAATACACCCATCCTTCATGACGTCATGGATACGCTCGACATCCGCAAAGGTGCAGCATATAAAAGGATGAACGGTGATACATCGATGACCATCGAGGAGGTCGTTAAGTTATCTCAGCACTTCGATGTGTCCCTAGATGCTATTTTTAGAGGCAATCGATATATCTCATTTTTCCACCCATTCCTTACCCAAAATGAAAAAGGAACTAAAGGAACAACGAGTGAGTTTTTTGATCAATTTGCTTTTTTTCTGAAACCACTAAAAACCAATGAACCAGAAGAAGACAAAGAATTAAATTATCTAGCCAATGAGATTCCCATTTTTTACTATTTCTCACATCGATACATTTTCACTTTCCTACTGTCCGTATGGAAACATCTCCACTGGGACGAAGGGCAGATAGAAATCCAAGACACAAAAATGTATGATGACCAAATAGAACATTTCCGCAAAGAAATTACGACCAATTATTACGGGCATCCAGTGACTGAAATCTGGAATTCCAATATGCTAAATAATCTATATCAGCAGATCATATTCTGTATTACGATCAGAGCATTTAAAGAAGAACGATTTATTAAACGCTTAATCATAGATATCGAAAAACTGATCAGTCACTTGAGAGAAATAGCCATATCGGGAATAAAATCCATCGAAGGAACCCCTTCGGACTCATCT
>CALDEN010000267.1 GCA_937942405.1 uncultured Saprospiraceae bacterium | reverse complement strand
CCTAATTCAAGTATATAAACTGTCTCGATTGTGTCTCCATTTGCTGCGAGATCTTTTAAAAAGCCCAATATTAATTCGGCATAAGTTCTTCCTACAAAGGAGTTGCTCGTAAGTTGGTGTGGTATTAAGCCCTTACTCCATGCTTCTATTCCCGTGTTTTGATAAAAATCTCGATTGAGTTGCCAGATATGACTTTCAGAAAATAGGGTGTAGGGTTCGACTTCGTAGTGCGTATTGTTCATAGAGCTCTTCATTGCAGGGTAACAAGCATTATCTAACCGAGCGGGCTCTTTAGGGGTAGGAAAAGCAAACCAAATTAAAAGGTAGGTGCAAGGTACAATATTTTATAAGAGGACCTTTGTAGGTATAAGTATCGTTGTTGAATCTAGGCCATATTCTATTAGTTAATGGATAATTATTATTTTTAATAAACAACACATAGATAGAATGACAGAAACTAAATTGTTAGATACGATTGTTTTGCTGAATGATAATGAAGGACCCATGTCCTTGGTTTTGAAGGATACGGAATTTTTGTTTAGCTCTAAGGAGCATTCATCCTTTGAGGAATTTAAAATTCATGTTGATAAAAAAGAAGGATCCTTTTTAAATTTTTCTGACAGAGTCACTTACACTTCCATTTTCAGAATACTATATAATGAGCATTCACCTACAATTTCTATACGGTATACCAATAGTAAATTAAAAGAATGTGAGACGAACTTAGGTTTTAATACACAAGCTCAAGCCTTTGAATTTGCTGAACTAATTGCAAGTATAACAAAGCTTAAAAAAACAATCAAAGAGGAAAGTGTGTTTAAGGCACTTTATTTAAATGTTTTTTGGATCCTGGTTAGTGGAGCACTTACTTATTTTGCTGCTTTCGGTTCGTTACTAGAGATTAAAGAGGGCTCTTTTTCTAAGTCAGATCGCAATGCTCATTTGTACAATATGATTGTGGGTACGCTTCAGAATACTGTGGGTCAAAAAGGGATTTTTGTGATAGGATTTATAATCACTATTATGATGACGGCAATGGCATATAATAAATATAAAAATCCGTCTAAAGTACACATGTATGTGTCAAAATCAGCGTAATGAACAAAAATCTAATCTTTGTTTTAAAATATAATTTCATGATGTCCAGATCGGTTTGTACGAGTTTGATGCTGATAATTTTTTGTATTTCTTTAAATGCACAGATTCTAGATAAACTTTATATCGAAGCAGGGTATAATTATTCTGAAACAATAAATCGAGGGAAATTAGCCGGTTTAGATTATGGGTCTGCTGGATGTAGAAAAATAATTATTGATGATACTAGAGCAAGAATAAGTAACTATAATTTCGGATTAGGATTCAGACTGTCAAAATATTTTGGAATTTCTATGAAAATGGGAAGACATAATATAGCGAGAAGGATATATGGTACTCTGGAATTTCCTGGCGGGGCAGATACATTTTCAGGTTTAGCGGATACCATACGATATGGTAGTGATCTTATCAATAATGAATATTCCGGCATTTACACCGAGGTTCTTATCCCTCAGCCTCACGGATATACTTCATTAACTATAGGATATGAGCTTCATGATTTCATATATTCTAATTCTCGGTTTCTTGTTTTTGATCAACTCACAGCTGTCCATTCATTTCATTTTGAACTGGGTTATTACTACCAGTTATCAGATAATATAGATTTTGGCTTAAATATCTTTTTCAAAGATTTTTATAAAAAAAGGCGAGTGCAGTATTTTGCGGTGGGACCTTTTACACAAAGATTCATTCCTAAATCTGTCGGTGTTGCGTTAAGTATAAAAGTCCGCCCGTTTACGTTTTTATAGATTCTCTAAAACACTTCTGCAATCATACATCGTGCACTACCACCACCGATGGTTTCGATCAGATCTATTTTGGGTGCAATGATTTGATTGTTAAACTTATCTGTAATGGTATAAATCTGTTCATCCGTTAGCGAATCATAAGCGGTATCAGACATGATAAGGAATTTGTCGCCTTGCTCATTACGCAGCTGCAGCATATTTCCGGCAAAATGATTCATCTGATCCATAGAGATGTCGATGATGTGGCGTTTGCTTTTTTCTTCGAGGGCTTCTCTTACTTGAGTTCTTTCTGTTTCATCTTTAATGGATGCTAGACATATGACGGCATACTTATCTGCTAGTGTCATGACGACATTGGTATGATATACCTCTGATCCATCATCACCATGTGCATAGAACATCTCTAGCTCATAGCCAGTTTTAGTAGCCCATTGCTGAATCACTTCTTTCTCTGTACGAGGGCTCAGGCAAGCATAACAGATCTTGTTGTGATGATCGAGCACCATGCTTCCTGTTCCTTCTAGATATTGGCCTTGAGCCTCATAAGCGAGTAGTGAGTTGTCGAGATTGTAGCCACCTCGTGTGATTAGATCATTGATAATGTCTTCTCTACGTTCGTCTGCTCGGTTTTTATTGGCCATAGGGTAGACGAGTAACTCCTTGTTGTATGGGCTAGTAGAAAACCAGTTGTTTGGAAATATAGAGTCGGGGGTATAAGGGTCTAAGTTGTCCTTGTGTACGATCACTTTTATGCCATTGGATCTTAACAGATCTACATATCCGATAAACTCATATAGGGATTTTTGTTGCACTTGCTCTTGAGTCAGATCATCTACTCGATTTTGAAATGCATTGGTCTCGGCTGCCGATTCGTTAAAACCAAAAGCGATGGGTTCTACCATCAATACGGTGTCTGCTATGTATTTATCCATAAGTTCTTCTTAGTGGTAATGTAGAACATCTAAGTAATCCTTCCATCTTAGATGTTTCTGAATAGGGTATTTTTTCGACCGTAAATCCTTTGGCCTCGAGCCTGCTGTTTAACTCTCCAAACTCCTTGTCATTATCACCTGATACGATTACCTGTGGAGAAATGGAAAATATATTGCTGTTCATGTTGTACATGTCTTTGCCTTCGATTTGTATTGCATTTTCTGCTCCTCCGAATAGCTCCATCAACATATCTGCCTGATCAGGGTCTTCAAAGCCGCCTTTATAAATAATGCAATGATCGTTATTCCCGATAGGTTGGAAAGCACAGTCGAGATGTAGACAATTGATCGATGGATCACTATCTGATTTGGTGAGATAGATGGGGATTACTTTTTTATCAGGGAATTTTTTCTGTAGATATTCGATTGCTTCCGGATTTGTCCGATTGCATCTCATGTTTTCATATCCTTTTCCGGCTTGTCCTACAAAGATTTTGTCTTTATATGGAAATACATCTCCACCCTCTATTTTTACGCTACTTGGAGGAAACCATACCTCGTCAGCAATCTGAGCTACAATGTCTCTAATCGCAAAAAACTCAGATTGTCTTTTTAAGGTTCCCATATTTCCTTTTACAAAAACATTGTCGATCACAAAACCGATGTCTCGGGTAAAAATTTGATTGGTTTTGGGCAGATTGATGGGTTGGTATATTTCGACATTGTACTTGGCCAGTACTCTGGCAAAGTAGTCGTTTTCAGATCTCAGATCTGTTTCCATGGGATAGGTCCCTTGTATAAGATGTATTCTAGACTTAGGGTCATTGATCTGATCCGCTGTAGGGGCATTGACAGATCCCCAGTCCTTTGGATTTACATACTTAGAATTGGGAAATCCGATATCTTTTGCAGTTCCGAGGATTACGGCTTCTAATGGAGCAGTTTCGTCCTTGATCTTTATGCGAATAGATTCATTTAAATTATCTGACATCTTTTACCTTTGACAGTGGATGTGCGAAAATAAGTTATCAAAAGAAGAAATCAAGGATTTAATTGCAGGATTGCAACACCTTGTCGATAATGGGGAGGAATTGTCTGATATTCCAGAAATGGATAAGCGGGCTCTGCTAGAGGCTGCTGGGCGGTTATCTCGTCCAGGACGTAAGGAGCTAGAGGCTAGAGCCAAAAAAAGAAGGAAACAAAAAAAGCAAATTAAAACGTCGGCAGATAAAGAGGCTCGCAAGAAAACTGGTATACGTTCAGCCAGAGAAGCAGACATATTTACAGCTCCGATGCAGATCGCTCCGCCAGAAGATCGGAAAGAGCAACCAGAGTTAAGTTCTCCTAGAAACTGTTATGTATGTA
>CALDEN010000266.1 GCA_937942405.1 uncultured Saprospiraceae bacterium | reverse complement strand
CGTGAAGCTTCAGTTCCATAAAGCCTTTAAGGACTTAGAGGTAGATATGACCCCTGAGCAGTGGGTGCTCTTAGATACCCTCTATCAGAACAATAATCAAGCTCAGAAGGACCTCGGAGATCGCAGTTATAAAAACGCAGCGACGATTTCTCGAATATTAGATGTACTTGCTAAGAAAGAGTGGATTACTAGAGAGATGTCTACAGAAGATCGGAGAGTGTTTATCATCAGCCTTACGGCGAAAGGAAAAAAGACGGTCGAAAAAGTGCAGTCCACAGTAGATGGCCTCAGGGTCAAAGGATGGGAAAATCTTTCAAAGAAGGACTATGATGATTTTACAAGAATCATGAATCAGATACTTCAGAATTATTCATAGAAAACTCGGATATAATTTGAATTTGACACCAGAAAAAAATTAAATTGCATATACAACTAATGCAATAACAACTAAAAGCAAACGACCATGAGCACATTAGCTACAGCAATACCTAAAATATATGACCAGGCTTCGGATTTTATGCCATTGCTCGGAACGGATTACTTAGAGTTTTACGTGAGTAATTCTAAGCAAGCAGCACATTATTACAAGTCGGCACTCGGCTTTCAGTCTTTTGCGTATTCTGGTTTAGAAACTGGAAATAGAGATACGGAGTCTTATGTCGTATCTCAGGATAAAATCAAATTTATTTTTACCTCTCCGTTGAGAAGTGGGACAGATGTAGGTAAGCACATAGAGAAGCATGGAGATGGGGTGAAGGTTACAGCTTTGTGGGTGCCTGATGCTACTGTAGCATATGAAGAAGCAGTAAAGCGAGGAGCTAAGCCATACATGGCACCTGTAAGAGAAGAAGACGATAATGGATACGTAGTCAGATCGGGAATTTATACCTACGGGGAGGTCGTACACATCTTTGTAGAGCGAGATAATTATCAAGGGTTATTTTTGCCAGGATTTCAGAAGTGGGAAACTCCAGCGTATAATCCACCGTCTACTGGGCTGAAATTTGTCGATCACATGGTCGGTAATGTAGAGCTCGGTAATATGAACAAGTGGGTGAAATTCTATGAAGAAGTAATGGGGTTTGCACAGATATTATCGTTCGATGATAAAGACATATCTACAGAATATACCGCTCTCATGAGTAAAGTGATGAGTAATGGAAACGGTCGTATCAAGTTTCCTATAAACGAGCCAGCAGAAGGAAAGAAAAAATCTCAAGTAGATGAGTATCTAGAATTTTACGAAGGAGAGGGGGTGCAGCATGTTGCGATGGCTACCGATAATATCATAGAGACGGTAACACAGTTGAGAGACCGAGGAGTAGAGTTTTTAAATATACCTACCTCGTATTATGACCTATTAGAAGCGAGAGTGGGAAAAATCGATGAAGACATAGAGCCTCTCAAGGAGTTGGGTATTTTGGTAGATAGAGATGAAGAGGGATATCTACTGCAGATATTTACAAAGACAGTGCAGGCTAGACCTACGATGTTCTTTGAGATTATCCAGCGTAAAGGAGCCACCTCGTTCGGAAAAGGGAATTTCAAAGCATTATTTGAAGCAATAGAAAGAGAGCAAGAATTAAGAGGAACGCTTTAATAATAAAAAATATTAATCAGGAATTAAAAAGGCTTTTCTATGATTACATAGTGAAGCCTTTTATTTTTAAACTGATATATGAAGATCGTATTAAAACATAAACGCCAAGCCTATAGCTGTGATCTGTCTAAGCCATTAGATATCTCGCTACCACTTAAGAGTGGGGCGAAGGGACCCAAGTGTTTTTACGCTCCAGATTTCAGTATAGAGCCTTATGTGTCAGGAGAGTTTATAGGATCTGTAAAAGCGGGGGCACCGGTAAATTTTTACAATGTGCAGTTTAATCCGCACGGTAACGGAACGCATACCGAGTGTGTCGGACACATCAGTAAAAAGATGGTTTCGATAAATCAATCTCTCGAGCAGTACCATTATGTGAGTCAGGTGATCAGCATAAAACCAGAGAAACTAGACAATGGAGATCTCGTAATACTTAAGGAGCAGCTTATGGATCTCAAAAAATCAAAAGTCCCTAAAGCACTGATCATCAGGACATTGCCTAATGTTGCTACCAAGCGTAAAAAAAATTACTCTGGAACTAATCCGCCATATATCGACTATCGAGCGATGGAGTATATAGTGGGGTTGGGGATAGAGCATTTGCTATTGGATCTGCCATCGGTGGATCGTGAAGAAGATGAGGGACGCCTGCATGCCCATAAGGTATTTTGGAATTTTCCTAAAAAAGAAAGAGTGCATTGTACGATAACGGAGATGGTTTTTATCGACGATCACATAGTAGATGGGATCTATTTGCTCAATATGCAGATCGCTCCTTTTGAGATGGATGCGACCCCGAGCAAACCCGTTTTATATAAAATGAACAAACGTAAATGACTAATTTAAACGAAGTAGCAGCATATTTAGATTTGGCTGCAGCCAATGCTAAAAGTGTCCCAATGCTTACAGGTAAATACCCGGTAACCTTGGAGGAGGCTTATAAGGTGCAAGGCTTATCCATTCAGCGGAGGCTCGATAGAGGAGAGTCACTGATCGGATATAAGATGGGATTTACCTCAGTGGCCAAGATGGAGCAGATGGGCGTACATGATCTCATATGGGGTCGTCTGACGGATGCGATGCATATCGTAGATGGAGGATTTATGGAGATCTCTAAATTTATACATCCCCGTGCCGAACCCGAAATAGCTTTTAAAATAAATCAAGATATAAACTCAGAAGTGGCGTTGGAAGATCTGCCTTCTATAGTAGATGGCTTAGCTCCGGCCATAGAAGTAATCGATTCTAGATATGAAAATTTTAAATTTTCGTTAGAAGATGTGGTAGCAGACAATTGTTCTTCGGCGGCATTGGTCGTTGGAAAGTGGATGGCGTCTACTCACGAGATTAAAGGGCTAGGCATCAGTTTATCTATCGATGATGAGGTTCAGCATAGTGGTAACTCTAATGCGATACTGGATAATCCATGGATGTCATTGCAGAAAGCGACAAGGTTGATTACCGCTTATGGAGACACGATAAAAAAAGGACAAATTATTTTGGCAGGGGCGGCGACACCTGCGGTTTACCTCAAAGCATGTAACAAGGTGTCAGTGTCAGTGGACGGTTTTGATGTGATCACACTTAATGTAGAATAAAAGAAAATATGGATCCTTCTAAAAAATATACGACAATACATTA
>CALDEN010000265.1 GCA_937942405.1 uncultured Saprospiraceae bacterium | reverse complement strand
AGTAATGCTCATGATACGTGTTCTTTTAAGTGATTTTACTTTGTAGTCTAAGTGTTCGCACATACGTCGTATCTGTCTGTTAAGACCTTGTGTAAGAACGATTTTAAATTTTACTTTACCTTTTTTTTCTACCTTGCATTTCTCTGTAACGGTTTTGAGCATTGGTATGCCATTGCTCATTTTGTAAAGGAATTCAGGGGTAATGACTTTGTCTACAGATACTATATATTCTTTCTGCTTCTTGTTTTCTTTTCTTAATATTTTGTTGACGAGATCTCCATTGTTAGTGAGGAAGATGAGACCAGTTGAGGCTTTGTCGAGTCTGCCGATAGGGAATATCCGTTGCTTAAAATTAATGTAGTCGATAATGTTAGTCGGATCGTTGCGATCGGTGGTGCAGGTAAGACCAGCAGGTTTATTAAATGCAATAATCACACTCTGCGGTTTATGTCTGAGCGACTTTCCTTTGCAGCTCACATGATCATTGTCAAATACTCGGTTTCCCTTTTTTGCGACGACGCCATTTATTTTTACCAGGCCGGCTTCTATCCATCTGTCTGCTTCTCGACGAGAGCATATTCCGGTACTACTGATATACTTGTTTAAACTTGTCGATTCGGTGTTAGTCATTATAGTTTTTCTTCATTGTCATATTGGATATGTCCTTTATATCCTTTAAAGGGAATGGCAAGCATCGACCATAAATTATGGTGCTCGTGGTGTTCCATATGTGTGTCTACTCCGTAAATGAGCTTACTGTTATCTACCTCTACATACGTCTTAAAAATCCGGTCCCAGATCGAAAAGATATTGCCAAAGTTGCTATCACTATAGGGCATGCGATAGTGATGGTGTACACGATGCATACGTGGTGTAACGAGTATCCATCCAATGGCCTTGTCTATTATCGGAGGGTAATCGAGATTAGAGTGTGTAAATTGAGTAGCTACGAGTGACAGACTTTGATATACAAATATGAGCCAGATCGGTGCACCTACAACTACGATGGCCACCAGTGTAAATAATAATCTGATTACGCTTTCTCCAGGATGATGTCTGTTGCCAGATGTCGTATCTAGATGCTGATCAGTGTGATGTATGAGATGGAATTGCCACATCCATGGTATTTTGTGCTGTACGTAATGAGCGGCGTATGCACCTATGAGATCCATTAATAATACTCCGATTATCAGTTGTAGGACGATCGGAAGATTCAGCCAATTGAGCAATCCCACTTCCTGAGTACTTACCCATTTACTCGATTCTATCAGTAAAAAGGCCAGTAAAAAATTAACCAGTACAGTGGTTAGTGTAAAAAAGAGATTGACTCCTGTATGCTTGAGTTTATTGTATGGTGTCTTGAAAAAAGGAAAGGTATTTTCGATAATAAAAAAGAAACCTAAACCCAATACGAGTAACATACTCCTATGTAGTGTGGGCATGTCTGAGAAGTATTCAATAAATGAGTCTATCATGTCCGTCTTTTATGATAATCAACCAATCGATCAATAGGGTTAGCAATAATTTGGATGTTGTGAATATCGTATTTTTTACAAGATTCTTCGAGTTGTTTGCTGAATACATTTGCGATCGATCCCACAAAGCCTATGGGAACGGATAAGAAGTTTTTATGTGGTAATATTTTGGCCTCTATGAGCTCTCTGAATTGAGTCATGAGTAGTGCATCTTTCCATGGATGATCGATAGTCGATAAAAAAGCGGCATAGCTTGCTAGAAACTTATTGGCCTGTGATTTATGATATATCTGAGTTAGAAATGCTTCTTTGTGGATATCATATGATGAGGCAAACAGTGTACTTACTTCACTAGGCATCGTATTGTAGAAATAGGACTTGATCACAGCTGAGCCGATCTTATTGCCGCTTCCTTCGTCAGATAGGAGGTACCCTAGACTAGGAGTGCGGTAATGCAGTTTATCATCCTCATAGTACGCGACATTACTGCCTGTGCCCAATATACAGACTACACCATATTTAGGGCCCGTCTGAGAAGTAAACAATGCCCTAGCAGCTGCTACTAGATCACTATAAACCTCGATTTGTATTAATGGGTTGAAATTATGTAAGGTGTTTTTGAGTAGGTCTCTTTTTTCTTGAGAGCTTACTCCGGCTCCGTAAAAATAAAGGTTATTACAGTTACGAAGTGTTATAAGTAATTCTGGAGATAAATCGGGAAATGGGACCGCTACACTTGCATTCCATCCTGCAGACTCTCGTTTAATAACGGAGCCATCCGGATGTATGATTGCCCATTTCATAGTGGTGGCACCAGCATCGATTACTATCTTAGTATGCATGCTGCAAAGTTAAGTAGACTTGGAGGGTATTCGGTATTTTCTTTTTTTTTAAGGGATATTTATTGTTCTAATGGCAAGAAATCAAAGAGCCAAACGCTGAATCGAGCAATCTCGGGTTTTTTCAAAGGGAGATCCCAGTAGCCATCATAGTTTATATTGATCGGTACATATTTGTCATTTATTTTATCTAGTAGTATGTCGATATCTATATCGAAGCTATAAAGCGGAGTTTTATATGCGACGTTGTAATTCCGGGAGATAACTTGAAGGTCCTCTTTTGCAAAGTAGGTATTCAGATGTTTAATGATGGTTTTTTTCTTTTTCCGTTCCTGGAACTCTGGTTTTAGAGTGACACTGAAAAGGTAACATTCTGTGGCGTCCTTGTTTACAACGCTGATGGAGTAATCATAATACTTGCTCATCTTGTCAGAGAATATGGCCATTTTTTGGCCCACGAGCGGCAAGTCTGCTTCTATGCCCGGAGAGAATATCATTTTTTTAAGCATTGATATTTGATGCTCAATATTACTTGATGATTTGCTTTCTTTCTGAATAGAGGCGTTGCTATCGCTGCAATTGACCCCATGAGTGATAAAGACTCGGTCATAAAGTCGAGTAGTATAGTGTTTGTAATTTCCGTTATTGAAGAATTGGCCATGTATTTCTTCAGATAGTACATTCATCGATCGGCAGCCATTTGTAAAGTTTTGTCGGCTCACTCCAGAGTAGCTAGCGATGGTTTTACCTGTGTCATTGAAAAACTCAAGGTTATTACTAAAACTGTAACAGAGACTACGTAAATTCTTGAATGCCAGATAGAAGCTTTCATCGGTAAGCATAATATTTATGAAGTCCTGAATGCTGAATCCAGCTCTACTTGCAGAGATCGTAATGGAGTCGATATTGACTGATGCAGATATGCCATAAAAGCTGGAGTCTATGCTGGAATGAACGCTAGGAGATCCATCTTGAGCAGACGTGGATAATAAGGAAAAACAGAAAAAGAGACTAATTAAAATTCGGTACATACTCTTATGACGCAGAATTTGACTAAACGTCAAAATCGAAGTAATCTTCTTGCTGGTCATCTTTGAAATCGTCAATCTCTCTTCGTTCTCTTTTTGTAGGTCTTCCTGCTCCTCGCTCTCTTCGTTCAGATGCTGCTTTTCCTACAAACCAAGATTTGTACTTATTAAGTTCGTCATCAGAGGTGAGGTTTTCATAGCATTCTACGGCGATCGGTGCTCCGACTCGCTTATTTATCAGCTTTACAACTTTAAAGCTTAAGTTGAATCCTTCTTTTTTAACAGACAGTATTTCAGCACCTTGCAAAAGAAACGATGGTTTGAGACTCTGATCAACGATCTTTATTTTTCCTGATTTGCAAGCATTGGTTGCTTGTGTTCTGGTTTTAAAAATACGTACACTCCAGAGCCATTTGTCTATTCTTACTTTGGTCATTTCTTTTGTGGAAATAATTCTGAGTCCAATCCAGGCAATTGCATTTTCATTTTTTTCAATGCCTTAAGTATTTCTTTGGCGATGAAGTAATTTCTATACCATCTGCTATCGACAGGTACGATTGTCCATGGGATACTGGACTTATTGATGGCATATTCATAGGCCTTCATATAGTCATCCCATTTCTTGCGTTGCTCCCAGTCCCCATCTTTATGCTTCCAGTTTTTTTCTGGAACTTCGATGCGTTCTTTCAGTTTTTCTAACTGTCTTTCTTTGGATAGATGTAAGTAAAATTTGAGTATGGTGGTGTTATTGTCTTCTTTGAGCAATTCTTCAAAAGCATTGATGGCTTTCATCCGATTAGATACTCTTTTGGGAGTAATCCATTTCTGGACGCGTTGTATAAGGATGTCTTCATAATGTGATCGCACAAAGATCTGTACATGTCCTTTGGCTGGAGCCAATTGATGACATCTCCAAAGAAAATCATGGGCAAATTCTATATCACTTGGTTTTTTAAATGACTTGACACTAATATTTACTGGACTCGATTTAGCAAATACTTTTTTTACTGATCCATCTTTCCCGCTAGAATCCATTCCTTGTAGTACGATGAGTAGGCTGTTTTTCCCTTCAGCATACATGACTTGCAATAGCTCGCCAATTTCTTTGGCGATGAAGTAATTTCTATACCATCTGCTATCGACAGGTACGATTGTCCATGGGATACTGGACTTATTGATGGCGTATTCATAGGCCTTCATATAGTCATCCCATTTCTTGCGTTGCTCCCAGTCCCCATCTTTATGCTTCCAGTTTTTTTCTGGAACTTCGATGCGTTCTTTC
>CALDEN010000264.1 GCA_937942405.1 uncultured Saprospiraceae bacterium | reverse complement strand
ACTCATGAAAAACCAATTACTCAGCTTTGTAGTCTTACTGAGCTCCATCTCGTTTCTATCCGCACAGTCGATTACCGGAAAAATAATAGATGACAAAGGAAAAGGAATCTTTTATGCTACGGTAGCCCTCTATCAGAAATCAGACAGCAGCTTTGTCAAAGGTTATTCTACAGAAGATGACGGATCGTATGAGTTTAATGCATTAGAGAATAAAGACTATTACATAGAATCCTCGATGATCGGCTTTACCGCCAAAATCACAGACGCCAATATCTCTGAAGGTCAAAACTTAAGCATCGACATCACTTTAGAAGAAGACGCTAATCTGCTCGAAACCGTAGAGATCGTGGATAAAATGCCGCTACTCGAACAGCGAGCAGATAAGCTCATCGTCAATGTCGAAGGAAATGTAACCAACACAAGTGGAAGCCTACTCGATGTGATGAAAAAAGTGCCAGGGATGCTAGTCATCAATGATCGACTATCAATGGTAGGATCTGGATCTCCGACGATATTACTCAACGGCAAGAGTACGCAATACATGGATGTGCAATCGCTCTTGAGAGACATGCCCGGAGATAATATAAAAAAGGTAGAGATCATCCATCAGCCAGGGTCAGAATATGAAGCATCAGGAAGTGGACCGATCATTAATATCATTCTCAAGAAAAATTCTCTATTCGGGACTAACGGGAATGTTACACTCGGAGTAGGTAAAGGGGAATTATGGGATTATACGACTGGATTAAACCTCAGTCATTATAGCGGAGGATTAAATATAAATGGAGGAGTAGGTTACTCACGTAATGCATGGGTCGACAGGCTCTATCTTACACGTACACTATCAGACATCTCCGAGACCATTGATGGTCAATATGTACAGCTCAACGATGATCAAGCGACACCGACTACGTATAGAGGAAATCTCCGTGTCGACTGGGATATGACCGAGAAACATAGAATAGGAATAGAAACTAAATATTATTCCAACACTAATCGGAGGATTACGCCCAATACAACAACAGTAGACTTACTTGCAGCATCACAACAAGATTACGAGCTTCTGACGGATAATGATATCGATCGATCATGGCAATATAATGCGATCAATCCATATTACATATTTGAGATAGATACCTCTGGTCAGAAATTAGAACTCGATGTCAGTGCAGCAAGGTACAAAGTCGATGGACAAAATACCTTGAGCACATCTAGTTCTCTCAATACCGATACACTCAGACAGAGATATGTCCAGCCAGGCGATACTAAGATATTTGCAACGGCACTAGATTACACTAAGCCGATAAATAAAAACATCGAACTTAAAGTAGGAGCTAAGTACAGTAAGGCTGACTTAGATAATGATCTGCAATCTACGTTTTGGGACGAAGGGCAGTGGGTCAATAATCCACTCCAGAGTAATCGATACTTGTTTACAGAAACCATCTATGCCGGTTATGGTAAAGTTAACTGGAACAAGAACGACTGGAACGGAACCGTCGGATTACGTTATGAGGATAGTGAGTCGGTAGGAGAGTCGATAACATTGGACTCTATATTGACCCGACCTATTAAGAAGTTCTTTCCTAGTTTTAGTGTAGCTCGTAAAGTAGGAGGAGGATTGACAGCAGGAGTATCTTATAGCTATAGAATTAACAGGCCTAGATACTCATCACTCAATTCTTTTGTCTATTACTTAGATCCGTTTACATACGAGAAGGGAAACCAAAACCTCCAACCAGAACTTACGCATAGTACCAAGTTTACCCTGAGCATGGATGGGCAACCATTCTTCAATATCGAGTATAAAAAAGCATCTAATGCCATTGTAGAAGTCACACAGCAAGAGGCAGATTCAGAGGAAGCGTTTAAGACAGATGTAAATTTTGATGATCGTACGATATTCAGTACGAGCTTATTTTTTCCATTGGACTTTATTCCAGGACTGAGTGGATATGGTGGGACGATCGTATCTCGCAATATGTATGACTCTCCTTTTAATGGGGATAGCTTCCAGAGATCGATATGGAATACAACTGTGGTGCTACAGGCAGAGTTTAAGTTGCCATGGGATATAAATGCAGAGCTAGGAGGATGGTACACAAGTGCTAATCAAGAAGGGATTTTTAACTCAGAATGGCTATATGGAACAGAGTTCGGTATGTCTAAGAAATTTATGGATGGAAAAATCAAAGCATCTCTAGGTATAGAAGATCCTTTTAATAAATTCTGGTTTGCAGATGTAGACTTCCAGCAGAATATGCAGATAAATTCAGAGTGGCAAACTCCCGTCGTTAATGCTCGGTTTAGCTATAAGTTTGGAAATCAGCATTTAAAGTCCAAGAAGAAAAGTGCAACTAGTGCATCTGAAGAGTTGAGAAGAGCCTCTCAAGGAGAATAAAAAAAAGAAGACTTAGAAAAAGAAAAGGGCCTGATTATCGTGTTGTGATAGTCAGGCTCTTTTATATTTTACTTAAACTTCTTGGTGAGGTCAAAAAGAGCTTTGGCATATTGCTTGTCAAATGCAGCTTTGTCTTGAGCATATTTTTGCTGTACTTGTACAACTACGTCTCTAGGTAGTGAACTTACATCTAAGTTGTAATCCTCTACGATTTTTTTAATACCACTGCTTGCTTGTCTAGCTACAGGAGCTTCTGCTTTTTTTAATATTTTGTCGAAAATAGTTGAAGGAGCAGTCGCCACATTCGCGTCTTTTTTGTTTTCTCTTTTAGCACCATTGATCTCTTTACGGATCATATCGAGGATGCTTATAGGAGCTTTTCCTTTAGCAGCTCTCTTTTCTTTTGTCTTTTGGTCTAGATCATTGATCTTTCCTTTAAGTAAATCAAAAACACTTTGATCTGCAGTCTCTTCTGTCTTGCTAGATTTATTTTGTTTCTGAACGTCGTTGATTGTCTTTAAAATGGTACTTAATACTTTTCCTGCTGACATTGTTTGTTTTGTTTTGAACTATAGGTATAACACGATTCGTACCAAATACGTTTATAAAGAATGTTTTATTTTCATAATGGCGATAAAGTCTTATCGTATCTTTGATATTCAAATCCATTTGTGAGTCATCGATTACTATTAATTACCCCTCCTTTTACTCAATTAAATACTCCGTATCCTGCGACGGCCTATATCAAGGGCTTTTTAAATACCCAAGATATCGTTAGTGATCAGATGGATCTCGGGATAGAAACGATACTCAGTGTTTTTTCTTCTAAAGGATTGACTAAGCTTTTTGGCTCTAGCCAAATAAGCGAATCAGAAGTATCTGAAAATGCGTATCGTATTTATAGCTTGCGAGAACGATACATAGAATCGATAGATAGTGTAGTTTCATTTTTGCAGGATAGTGATCCTACCTTGGCACATCTGATATGTCAGCGGCACTTTTTGCCAGAGGCTTCTAAGTTTGATCATCTAGAAGAGTTAGAGTGGGCATTTGGATCCATGGGGATCAGAGATCAGGCTCGACATTTGGCGACGTTGTATCTAGAAGATTTAGGAGATTTTATTCAGGAGGCGATAGATCCGCATTTTGGATTTAGTAGATATGCAGAGCGATTAGGAGTATCGGCACATAGTTTTGATTCCTTACATAAGGCTTTAAACGAATCCAATAGTCATATTGCAAATACGATGCTGGAATTATTAGAGCATCGAGTAGATACCTATAAGCCTACATTAGTTTGT
>CALDEN010000263.1 GCA_937942405.1 uncultured Saprospiraceae bacterium | reverse complement strand
GTAGCCTTGCCAGAACCGTCACATACTTGACAGGTTACGTCTGTGTTTATTTTGGTAGCAGGCTTTACTCTCTGACGAGTAATCTGCATCAGACCGAATTTACTCAATGGCAATATCGTATGCTGGGCACGATCATGTTGCATAAAGTCTTTCATTGCTTTAAAGAGCTTCTGCTTATTATCGTTATTACGCATATCGATAAAGTCTATAATGATCAGTCCACCGATATCTCTGAGTCGCAGTTGTCTAGCGATTTCTTGAGCGGCCTCCATGTTTACCTGAACAGAAGCATCTTCTTGATTCTTCTTGATCATTTTAGGTCCACTGTTCACATCTATGACATGCATGGCTTCCGTACTCTCTATGATGAGGTAAACTCCACTACGTAGGGTAGAGTTTTTACCAAATGATGCTTTTATCTGTCTGTTTACAGGGAATGTGTCGAATATATGTCTATCACCAGTGTATTGAGAAACGATTTTCACTCTATCAGGAGCGATCTTTCCCATATATGCTTTTACATCTTTGTATAAACTCTCATCATCGATGACGACCTTATTAAAAGTAGAATTGAGCATATCTCTGAGGATCGTGCTTGTTTTATCTATTTCGCTGAGTAGCTTGACAGGAGGTTTACTGGATTTTAGTTCAGTATAGATCTGTTTCCACTTGTTTTCGAGATTACTTAGTTCTCTGTGTAGATCGGCTACTTTTTTTCCTTTTCCTGCGGTACGTACGATGACGCCCATCTTTTTAGGACGGATGCTGTCGATTAGATTTTTAAGTCTAACTCGTTCTTCCTGATCCGTAATTTTTTTGGATACAGCTACTACATCGTTAAAAGGGGTCAGAACTAGGAATCTACCTGGTATAGTGATTTCACAGCTTAGTCTTGGCCCTTTAGTAGAGATTGGTTCTTTCAATATTTGGACAAGAACAGGGTCTCTTTTTTGGAGTACCTGATCTATCTTACCCGATTTTACGATATCTGCTTCTAGTTTAAAAGTTTCTAGAAGATGAGAATTATGGGTACCATTAATCGATTGCTTTGTGTATTTCAACAAAGATTTCAATTGAGGACCTAGATCGGTATAATGTAAGAATGCGTCTTTTGAGTGACCTATTTCTACAAATGCAGCGTTAAGACCTGGCATCGTTTTTTTGATGTGACCCAGGAATATATCTCCTACAGAAAAGTTATCTGTGGTTTTCTGCTTATGCAGTTCCACTAGCTTCTTGTTTTCAAGAATAGCAACTTCTACTTCTGAAGGAGTTGAACTAATAATTAACTCCTTGTCCAAAACACAAATTTTTAAACGATAGTAAGAGGTACTTTAAATAAGGACAGATGCCATATATATAGTAGGAAGGGAATGTATATTTTTTTTTAGTCGTTGTTCTTCATCTGATGTGAGTTTGAACATCTTTAACCAAAAGCCCTCAATGAAAACCTCGTCATAGTAGATGCATGATCTGCTATGACGAGGATAACTATCTAGTTATTTATTTCTTTTTCTTATGTCTATTTTTTCTAAGTCTCTTTTTTCTCTTGTGAGTGGAGATCTTATGTCTTTTTCTTTTTTTACCGCAAGGCATAACTTCTATTTTAAAATTTTACTTAATAAGTTCATTACACTGCTTAACGTATTTATCGGCAAGATTAGTTTCCTTTTTCTTACTATAAAGTTCTGCCAGCAGGCATATTGTTGTTTTATTATCTGGACTGAGCTTTTCTGCAGAGCTTAATCGCTCCAAAGCTTTGTCTAGTTGGTTTGTTTGTATTGCTAATCTTCCCAGCTGATTGAGCACTTTGACATTATCAGGGAATTCTCTATTTAGACCTACCAGTTGCAGTATACCTGTCATCGGATTATCCTTAGGTGGGATCTCTACATAACAAAGGGCCAAGTTTATTTTGTAATCTACGTTTTCAGGATCGAGTGATATGGCTTTTTCTAATGCCTTGATCGATCTTTTCTGACAGAAGCTTTTCAGTTTTTCTGACTCATAAGATTGTAATCCATAGAAAAAAGTAGTTCCTGTAATTCCCCAAGCATCTCCATCCTCTTTTATCTCAGCGATTTTTTCGGCATAGTATCCTGATATTGCAGGATGCCCCATTTTAAACCAGCTGCTCGATAACTCTTCACGACGTATGTTCTTTAAAGAATCGTTTTCTTCTTGGTTCAGCTGTACCTCTAGAGCCGTGATAAAATCTCTTTGATCTTGGCTCAGTGTTTCTTTTGCTTCTTTCTGGATGATCTGAATTCCAGTACTTTCAAGATTAGCACTTCGGGACTTTTCCAGAAGTTGTTGTTTTTTAGGTTTTGTGTCTAGCACAAAATATAGTACACAAAAGAGTAGTAAGGATATAAGCCCTAAGCCCAGTTGTTTTTTATTCACTCGAGTCGCTTTCTGGAAGAGAATGTACATTTTGTTTTACTTTCTCTGTAAATACCTTTGCAGGCTTAAAGGCAGGTATATAGTGTTCCGGTATTTCTATCGCTTTATTTTGCTTGATATGTCTACCGATCTTTTTAGCTCTCTTTTTTATCACAAAAGAGCCAAATCCTCTTACATAAACGTTTTCCCCATTAGAAAGAGAGGATTTAACTTCATTAAAAAACATTTCTAATGAGACCAGTACATCTACCTTAGGTACTCCGGTCTTTTCAGAAATCATGTTTACTAAATCGGCTTTTCTCATTATATCTATTTGATTTATAAATAGTTATGAAGTTTTTGGTCCTCCTTTTTGAAAGGGACTGCAAATTTCGCATTTTATTTGACTTGAAGAAACATTTTAGTTTCTTTTTAAGTCAGATACTGTCATTAAATACTTCTGTATCAATGAAATACGACTATTTAAGGCAATTTCTGTACCTAATATCTCAATTCCTATCTTTGTACAAAATATAAAAAGCCTATGTTGCTATCGATGACCGGTTATGGGAGATCAGTAAAAAGTTATAATAACAAGGAAATCTCCGTAGAGATTAAGTCTTTGAACGGAAAGACTTCTGATCTAAGACTCCGAGTTCCTTCTAACTTTAAAGAAAAAGAATTAGATATCCGTAAGATGATTATGGAAGGATGTATGAGAGGAAAACTCGAAGCCCAAGTTGCAATCACCTCTGCACATGGAGAGGAAGAGTATGGACTCAATAAGGAACTCTTTAAAAAATACCTTGACGAATTGAGCGATATCGCCATGCCTAACGATAGCTCCGACTATCTACAGTCCATACTTAAAATACCCAATGTCGTAAAAGCAGAGCTCAAAGATTTAGACGAGCAAGAATGGGAGGTGATACGTGAGGTCACTTTAGACGCACTCAAAAATATCAGAGCATTTAGAAAAGAGGAAGGAGATGTCACTAAGGTAGATTTTATCACTAGAGTAAATTCCATCATGGTGCACCTAGAGTCAATAGAACCATTTGAAAAAGATCGAGTAGAGAAGCTCAAAATTCGACTTAAGTCAAAGCTGGAAGAATTCTTAACCAACGAAAAAGTAGACCCTAATAGATACGAGCAAGAAATCATCTACTACCTCGAAAAATTAGATGTCAACGAGGAGAAAGTAAGACTCTCACAGCACTGCAAATATTTTTTAGAAATATTAAATAATGAGGATGACTCCAAAGGAAAAAAACTCGGATTTATCGCTCAAGAAATGGGTCGAGAGATTAATACCCTAGGGGCCAAAGCTCAAGATGCAGATATACAGCAGCATGTAGTAGGGATGAAAGATGAACTAGAAAAAATTAAGGAACAAGTGTTAAATATCATTTAGGAATGGCAGGTGTTTTTGATGGAAAGATGATCGTATTTACCGCACCCTCGGGAGCTGGAAAAACTACGGTGGTGCAGCATCTTTTAAAGAAATTTGACTTTTTAGGATTTTCGATTTCCGCCACAACCAGAGATAAGCGACCCACTGAAACAGAAGGAATAGACTATTACTATCTTTCTGTAGAGGATTTTAAATCCAAAAGAAGAAAACGGCAATTTATCGAATGGGAGGAAGTGTATGAAGATCAGTATTACGGTACACTGAGATCGGAGGTCGATCGATTATGGGGAGAGCAGAAGCACATCGTATTCGATATCGATGTAAAAGGAGCAAGATCGATTAAAAAGAAATATGGCGATCAATGTTTGGCTATCTTTATAGCACCGCCGAGTATATCTGTATTGGTCGATCGACTGACCAATAGAAATACAGAGACTCCGGCTAGTCTTAAAAAGAGAATAGCCAGGGTCAAGCGGGAGATGAAATATCAAGATAAATTTGATAAAGTGTTAATTAACGATCTTTTAGAGGTCACTCTAGAAGAGGCAGAATGCATGGTTGAAGATTTTATAAATGGATAGCTTAACGACAAAAGGCATACAGATAGACGTAAAAGCACTTTACGAACCGGAGACGTCAAACCCTTCCAGTAACAAATATGTCTTTTCCTATCATATCGAGATCTTTAATCGGACTAAATCTTCTGTACAGTTGATCGATCGTCACTGGGTGATCATCGATGCGGATAACGTCCGTCGGGAGGTGAGAGGACCAGGAGTCATCGGATTACAGCCGATCATACAACCCGGAGCGTCGCATAGCTATAACTCATGGTCTGTCCTACGTACACCACTCGGAAAGATGGAAGGCACCTACGGCATGATCGATATACTATCTCAAGCCCCATTTAAAGTAGAGATTCCTGCATTTAAGCTAGTAGCCGATTTTGTGTTTAACTAAAAGAGAGATTGCTGCAACGGAAAGTTTACTGGATTTTCCATAGAGAGTAATTTTCTTTTCATTTCTAATCCCCATGCGTACCCTGTAAGAGATCCATCAGAACCGATGACCCGATGGCAGGGAATGATAAAAGGGATCGGATTAGCCCCATTTGCCCTACCTACTGCTCGTATGGCCTTTTCATTATTGAGTTTACGGGCGATATCCATATAACTACATGTCGTTCCATAAGGAATAGATTTTAACGTATTCCATACACTTTGATGAAAAGACGTATGCTGGGAGACATCTACGTTAACAGAAAACGACTTTAAACGACCATCAAAATAGTCGATAAGCTCAGATCTGCACAAAAAAGTGTGATGATTTTCACGTTCTTCTAGTTTTTCATCACTAAAAATTATTCGAGTTATGCCTTTCGGCGAAGAAAAAATGACCAAACGACCGTAATTAGAGGCTAGAATGGAACAATATTGAGAGATCATTAAAAAAAGATACAAACATTCTTCTGTATACCAAAAAAGAGCATAAATTTGCACTCGCTTTCAAAAGCTGGAAGGTGCCTTAGCTCAGTTGGTAGAGCAATGGACTGAAAATCCATGTGTCCCTGGTTCGATTCCTGGAGGCACCACAAAAAAGAAAGACCTGTGTCCATTAGACACGGGTCTTTCTTTTTTATATGTATTCATAAAATACGTTCCTCCCAATAGTGGTTGATCCTGGTTATTCGTGAGCCTTTTGCCTTTGGCAAATTGAATTGACTAAATGCCAATTCAAAGCAAGGGAACCGATTCATTAGAATCGGGAGGGTTTGGATATGATTCTCGCAGAGAAAGATTGTGACTAAATGTCACG
>CALDEN010000262.1 GCA_937942405.1 uncultured Saprospiraceae bacterium | reverse complement strand
TGAAAGACTTTAATTTGTAGACATGAATAACTGTACACTACGCTACTCCATCGTTTGGTTTGAGACTAAAGAAGAGCACAATTGCCAAAAAATTGTAATCAGTAGATAAAGCTAAATCTTCACTTTCGGACCTGGACTTCCCCGACATGATAGAGCATCAAATGGATTTATCGTGTAGCTTGTTCAATACATTTATTTCTAGAAGCCTGCATAGAATTATCAACTTCAAACGAATGGTGCAATAAAATTTCAAAATTATATTTCCCGTAAGATGCTTCAATCTTGGATAGACAGAAATCAGGTTTAGATTCATCTTTGGCTAAAAAAAGCATACCCACCCTAAATTTTTCTTAGGGTAGGTATGAAGATTCTTGGAAGTTAAACTTGGTTGTGAAAGATTTTATTTGACAACTATATTAAATACTGGCACCATTTCCAGAACTTATTTTTTTTATATCGTCTACAGTTTACTGCTCAGCAGTAAGCATATTTTATCCTTTTCTTAAAATCCGTAAACTGCGGCCAGTACAAAAGAACTCAATGAATCCTTAAAATCTAACCCGTCAGCAAATACAGCTTGAGAACTTTTGTCCAATCGGAATTCAGGTATCAAGGTTAGGTTACCAATGCTATAATTGGCACTAAGGCTTAAATCCAAAACATTTTCATCTAATCCAAATAGTCCAAGACCTTCATCTTTAAAGTACTCTACTCTAGTACCTATTTTCAAATTGGATGTTGCTTGCAATTGAACATAAGCTGCTACACCTGAAAATGCATCTTTGGCCTTACTTGCATTTAATCCAAAATACAAGTCGTCTGTTACATCAAATCCAGCTGTAATATCTACTTGATAAAAATCAATTGAGTCCGCTGAAGAATAAATTCCATTGAGGTAAATACTTCCTTTCCCGAAAGTATATCCTAGCTGAGTTCCGACGGTATAATCATTGGTTTGATTATATTCAGTAGCATCAGTAGGATTAAATATCCCAACCATGGCACTAAAGCCATTTTCATTGGCATAATCGGCTTTTATTCCAGTATGCGAAAATGGACCGTATGAAAAAAGATAACTCGTTGAATAATTAAAGTTATCAACTGGAGAAATCACCTCATAGCCTAGAAAGGTATTAAAATTTCCTAGCGTCAAAGTAACTTCATCTGACACATTCCAATAAACATTTAATTGATTGACCATATTGGAACTACCACCAGGTCTTAAAAATGGGGATAAAAAAGTAGCGTCTTCTCCTTTTGGACCAACTACTAAATCAGCCAAGAACCCTACTTTATCTCCATCCTTTGCAATTTTCAAATTGGCCATCCCTAGTGAAAACCCTGGAAGATTTGCAAAGGATGTACCCGGAGCAACATCATAGTCACCACCCAAATTATAGCGATAATACACATCCACAGAACCTGAAATATCCAGTGCCAATGAATCCTGAGATATCATCATTTGACACGTACACAACATCGTTATCATTATATAAAAAAAACGTTTCATTATTTAATTTTTAAGTTTGAAAAAATATATTTCAATCTTAAAAAATCTTATTACCCAAAATTTATACCTTTGGATTTGTAGCGAAGATCTTTTTAAGATTTTTGTGTTGCTTCTAGGAGTGCATTCCTAGAAGCTTTTTCATTTTACAAAAGTGATGTTATCACTAAGAATAAGCAGAGATTTTATGCTCAGCTATATCCAGTCCTTTTATCTCTTCATCTGCCGATACGCGTATTCCGATCGTAAGCTTCAAAATGTAAAAAAGGATGAAAGACAAAATGAATACAAACGAACCACATGCAACAATACCAATTAACTGATCTGTTAATTCACCAACTCCTTCATCGAAATTCCCAAAGAGGGCTACAGCCAATGTTCCCCAAATTCCACATACTAGATGAACTGAAGTAGCTCCAACTGGATCATCTAATTTCATTTTATCAAAGAAGCTTACAGATAATGGAATCAATACTCCAGCTATCAAGCCTATAATTATAGCTGAATTAACACTTACAGAATCTGCAGAAGCAGTTATTCCAACTAGTCCCCCTAAAATACCGTTTAGAACCATAGATAGATCATGCGTTTTAAACATGGCATAAGACACTATAAATGATCCAATAGCACCAGCTGCGGCAGCCAATGAAGTAGTCGTAAAGACCAAGGATACCAATTCTGGATTTGCACTTAAAACCGAACCTCCATTAAATCCAAACCAACCAAACCATAATAAAAAGACACCGAGTGCTGCTAATGGCATAGAGTGTCCCGGAATTGGCTTTATACCTTTCTCCGTATATTTTCCTGTTCTAGGTCCTAGCAATATTATTCCGGCTAATGCAGCCCAGCCACCAACTGAATGAACAATGGTCGATCCGGCAAAATCATAAAAACCCAAAGCATCTAACCACCCTGCTCCCCATTTCCAAAAACCTGTGATAGGGTAAATAAATGCCACGAATATGGTAGCAAAAATTAAGAACGCATTTAATTTTATTCTACCCGCAACTGCACCTGAAACAATTGTGGCACCCGTCGCAGCAAACATTGCTTGAAAAATAAAATCAGACCAATAGGTATAATCTGCATATGCAGCAGTCATTCCTCCTTCCGGTGGATTTAGTAAAAAACCACTAAATCCAAAGAATCCTCCTGCATTGGTGCCTGGATACATTAAATTAAAACCTACAAACCAATAGGTCAATAAACCGATGGCAATGATCATTGAATTTTTGAAAAGAATATTTACCACATTCTTCTTTCTTACAAAACCTGCTTCTAGGACTGAAAAACCTAAATGCATAATAAAAACCATTGCGGCTGCTATCAAAATCCAAAGGTTATTCGTAGTAAAGAGACTCTGTTCAACAGCGGCTTGAGCTTCTTGGGCTATTTTTAATGCCTCTGCTGTTTTTACTAACAGCTCTTCTGTAGTATTTATTTGTAATTCTTCCATTTCTTAATTTCTTATGAGTTTATAGATTCTCCGTCTGTTAAACCCGATCGGATATTAACAATATTTTCAACGTTGGTTATTAGAATTAGTCCATCCCCTTTTTCACCAGTATGAGCTGCATCCTTAATTGCTTTCTTAGCAGCATCTACAAATTCTTCAGATATTATTATATCTAATTTAATCCGGCCTATATACCCTACGTCATATACAGCTCCACGATATGATAAATTTTTACCAGGTTGATGACCATAACCTTTAACTTCATAAAAAGTGAAGAAATTAATTCCTACCTCATGTAAGCTTTGTTGCACATCCTCAAATTTAGAGGACCTAATTATTGCTTCGAGTTTTTTCATTTAAAATTGTTTTTTCGATCTCCAATCTAACCACAAAAAAATAAACACTTCAAAGCCATCGATTTACTTTTGTTATGCTTACATCCCACCCACCACTTACAATCCACTACATTTCAGCCATTTACATAATAATATTTGTTATGTCAATCTCAAAAAAAAATGAAATATTACGCCTTATCAAATGATTTTCGGCTCCAGCCAAAAGAAACTTCAAACTCGATAAAAGTAGATCACATAGAAACTCAATTAAAATTTATGGAACTATTCTATGCAATGAACAAAGCATCATCTTCAATTCTGAAAATATTAAAGTGCCTAAAAATCTAAAGTAATTTTAACTTTAGGTTAAGTAGTTTTTCTATTTATAACACAGCACAAATGCTCTTCTAATGAAATCAATAACATATTTATCTTTTGTATTAGTACTTATTATAACAGCTTTAAGTTGTTCTCCTAAAGAAGAGTCGAAAGGAAACTCCTCTGAAGTTGCTGATGTAGACCTGGGCAAATTAGATCATGGTTTTACATTTAATCCCATTATCCAAGAAAAATTTGATGAGGGCTTACTCCTTTTACACAATTTTGAATACGAAGATGCATTAACGGCATTTGAGAAAGCGACTGCTTTGGATAGTACTGAAGTATTAACGCATTGGGGA
>CALDEN010000261.1 GCA_937942405.1 uncultured Saprospiraceae bacterium | reverse complement strand
CCTAATATGCTGAGTTTCATAATCTTGCTCTTATCTTTAAAAATATGCTTTTTGTGATTTACAAGCCCCAAATATGGAAAATTATAAATACCTCTTCTCTAGTACTAATCCGTTAGAGATCGATCAAATTAAGTTTTCTCTTGAGCAAGACGGGATCCCTTTTAGAGTCCTCGGCGAACAGGCACTAGGTGCCGGCAATGTAGAACTGACGGGAATAACTGGAGCGAGTATTCAGGTGGAGGATTCTAAATTTGTCCATGCTCAGAAAGTCCTCAACAAACTGGGCTATGATACCGAGATGGACGCTAATGTGTCTAACGAAAGTAATAAGTCTATGATCCTGTTAACAGTAGCAACGCTTATCATAGGATCACTACTGAGTTACTTTATATTTTCTTATTGATCAGAGATAAATCCTAGAGATACCGAATTTATACAATAACGTAATCCCGTAGGCTCGGGTCCGTCCTCAAAAACATGGCCTAAGTGACCGCCACATCGAGTACATGTAATTTCTGTCCTAGGATAGCCTAGATCATAATCTGTATCTTCTGTAATGTTTTCCTTTTTTATAGGCTCATAATAACTCGGCCATCCGGTTCCGGATTTAAACTTAGTCTTTGAGCTGAACAAGGGTAAAGCACATGCTCTACAGGTATACGTACCGTCTTCTTTATGATCCCAATACTGCCCTGTAAATGATCGCTCTGTACCCTTCTCTCGGATGACATAGTATTCCATCTCATTGAGCTCTTGTTTCCACTCTTTTTCCGTTTTTACGACTTTATCTATACTTGAATTTTCGACAGTAGTCGCCTCCTTTGATCTATCTGTATTGGTATTTTGAGAATTGGTTTTACATGATATCGTGAGTATAACCAATGTGATTAAGAGAGCATATTTATACATAAAAACAAGTGTTTATTCTTCTCCTCTCAAGCGACTATCTTGCTTTTGAGCGAGGAAGATGATAAATTTTATCAAGTTGATAATGGAAATAAAAACCAAGTAGCCGATCGTAAATACAACATATAACCAGCTGGATGATCCCGCTTCAGTAATCGTTAATCCGGATACCCCATATGCTACAAGTCCTCCTATGCCTGCTATGGATAGATAACTTACGATGCTTTTCCACCAGTAGTGTTGTGGATTCTCGACAGGAATGCTTAACAGCGAGTTGAGCACACTAAAGAACAGCAACATCGCACATACGACTATCCATGGAAACCGAGGATCATCAGATGTAATCTTACCGAGGCCCATGAATACCAATAGACATACAAATACTAATGCTCCTTGCAAGAACGGACTGACGTTTTTGATATCTACTTCATGATTCATTACTTACTAACTCTTATGTGGCGATATTGTTTACTCAGTCAGTTCACCGTAGAGATCATACTCTTCAGCATCGATGATATGCACCATCGCAAAGTCTCCCACTCTCAAGTAGTGATCTTCTGCTTTGATCAATACCTCATTATCTACCTCTGGCGAATCAAACTCTGATCTTCCAACAAAAAACTCTCCCTCTTTACGATCTACCAATACTTTTAAAGTCTGTCCGATTTTAAGTTGATTTTTGGCAAATGATATTTCTTGCTGCACTTCCATGAGCTCATTGGTTCGTTGTGCTTTGATTTCTGGTTCGATATCATCTGGGTAATCGTGTGCGATGGTGTCTTCCTCATGGCTATACTGGAATACACCTAGACGATCAAATTTCATTTCTTTGACGAAAGTCTTTAAATCCTCAAACTCGGTATCCGTCTCTCCTGGAAAACCGACAAGCATGGTGGTTCTAATATTGATATCAGGCACTACTCGTCGTGCTGTTTCTATCAATGCCCGTTGTTCTTTCTGAGTGATCTGTCTACGCATGCGATGTAGGACCTCATCATTGGCATGTTGGAGTGGGATGTCTAGGTAATTACACACTTTTGGCTGACGAGCCATTACCTCAAAAATCTCTTCTGGAAATTTACTCGGATAGGCATAATGCAGCCTTATCCACTCGATCCCATCGACCTCACATAGAGCATCTAGCAACTCTGATAATGCTCGCTTTTTATAGAGATCTAAACCATAATAAGTCAACTCCTGAGCGATCAGCATGATTTCTTTTACCCCATGCTTTGCAAAGTTTTTGGCCTGTTTTACGAGCTGTTCTATCGGTTGAGAAATGTGCTTACCTCGCATGAGAGGAATTGCACAAAACGAACAGGTACGATTACAACCTTCTGATATCTTGAGATAGGCATAATGAGCAGGAGTCGTAATGGTTCGTTCTCCGACAAGTTCATGCTTATAATCTACATTAAACTGGGCCAATAAGGACGGCAACTCTACCGTACCAAAATAAGCATCTACTTCAGGGATGTCTTTTTCGAGATCCTTTTTATATCGCTCAGAGAGACAGCCGGTGACATAGAGTTTTTCTATATCCCCCTCTTTCTTTACATCTGCATATTGGAGGATGGTATTAATCGACTCCTCCTTGGCGAGATCTATAAAACCACAGGTATTGATCACAACCACATTGGCTTCCGGATCATGTTTATCATGCGTTACCTGATAATCGCTGGCTTCGAGCTGAGTGATCAGATTCTCAGAATCCACTAGGTTTTTAGAACATCCTAGTGTAATTACTTGAACTTTGTCCTCTCTTTTTGTCTTCGTCTTCATCGTCCAACAAAATTAGTTTTAATTTCGTTAGACTATCACATCCATAGTCTATGAAAAATTTAATCGTACTTATTTTTATTGTATCCAGTTCTCTGTCGGCTTACGCCCAATTTGGTGTAGCGGTAAAATATGAGAAGAATAACTATCGAGAATGGGGAGGTTTATCATTATCAGAAAACGAACTAGTCTTTAAAAACGATCTTACAATCGGAGCTAATTATTGGTTCAGGCTTAAAAACAAGCGTATCGAGTTTTTGCCAGAATTGAGTTATACTTTGAAAAATACAGAAGTAAATATAGATGGTGTAGTGGCTACTACTGACTTTGAAATGGGACTCAGCCGCATAGGTTTTCAATTCAATACGCAGATATATCCACTAGATTTTGAGGGTGATTGCAATTGTCCGACATGGGGTAAGGATAACGAATTCCTCAAAAAAGGGCTTTTCTTTACGCTTTCGCCGGGTCTCGACTATTTTGTAACTGATCTGACTTATGAAGGTGTCAGTCAGTCTGTAGATAATTTTGTGAGTTTCAAGATCGGTGTAGGTGGTGGAGTCGATATTGGTATCTCTAATTTGATGACGATTAGCCCATTTGTATTGGTCAACTTTTACCCTAGTGTCAATGGGGCATTGATTAATGATTATTTTGCATTGGAATGCCCTACATGTGAGGTAATAGACAGAAAAACCCTCAATACACAGATATCTGCTGGTATAAGGCTACATTTTAGGCCTGATTATAAATATTAAGATATATAACAATTTTTAATATTATTCGTGTTTTGTATGTAAAGACGAAGTATCTTTATAGTTGATAATTTTAGATAGGCTTATATTTTTTGTTTTTGTACAGTTGATTTTGCTTTTTTTAATTTATCGTTTTTGTTAATTTTTAAATTTTTATGATGAAGCTATTTGTAGCAAAGTTAAATTACAGTACAACTGTAGACTCTCTAAGAGCTCTTTTTGAAGGATACGGCGAGGTTGTATCTGCTAAAGTTATTATGGACAGAGACACTGGCCGATCTAAAGGATATGGTTTTGTGGAAATGACACACGATGATGATGGTCTTATGGCTATCAGCGAGCTTAATAACGCAGAATTTGACGGAAGAGAAATCGTAGTAAAGAAATCTGAAGAGAGATCTTAAGAAGCAAAAAATTAGAAATAATATTTTTGAAAGAAGGTCAGTATTTTATACTGGCCTTTTTTATTTTCTGTCTAAAATCATGTAGCACTATCCCACCACATACCGCTACATTTAAAGAATGTTTAGTACCAAACTGAGGTATGACAATAGAATCGTCTAATAAGGGCAGCACAGACTCAGAAAGCCCTTCCACCTCATTGCCAAAGATCAATACTATCGAGCGATTCTTATCTTGAATCGTATATTCTTCTATCGGAATCGATTTATCTGTTTGCTCTATTCCTAATATTAACGATCCTGAAGTCTTTAGCACTTTAATGAGTGCTGCGACATCTTTATGGTATTCCCACTCCACACTTAATGTAGCTCCTATTGCCGTCTTATTGATCTCAGGATGTGGGGGGACTGCTGTAATACCAGTTAGATATATTTTGCTTAAAGCAAAACAATCAGAGGTTCTAAAAAAAGACCCGACATTCATGGCCGAACGGATGTTATCCAATACAACGGATATATTGATCTTTTCTCGATCTTGGTATTGAGCTATATTATCTCTTCCGAGTTCTTCTAATTTGAGTTTACGCATGGCTTATTGGTAT
>CALDEN010000260.1 GCA_937942405.1 uncultured Saprospiraceae bacterium | reverse complement strand
CCTGTATAATAATCCACTGCATCGGCCTTACAATTAGAATCTACTGGGTCATCGTTGTTGTCATCTTCGTCATCTTCGTTTTCATCCTCCTCTTCTTCATCTTCTTCATCGTCTTCATCATCCTCTTCGTCTTCTTCCTCTTCTTCGCCAGTTCCTCCTCCTCCAGAACCGCTACCCGCATCAGAACATTTGACACTTGCATTTGCCGTTAGGACAGCAAGTGATGTGGCTACATAATTTTCTGATCTATCCACCTGACCAGCACTAAACATGTACATACATGCATCGTTTGTGTAATCCATATAGTTCATATGTAAATCCGTCGAACCACAGGTACTTACTCCCACGGAAGGACAATCATAATAAGGATCATTAGAATCAGGGGTATCTGCTACATCATCATCTTGGCCACAGCCTCCTCCCCATATGTGATCTAAAAGTAAATAGTGTCCCACCTCATGAGTTGCTGTTCTACCTAAATTATATGGAGCCTCTGGTACGATATTACCACATCCATTTCCCGTCCCAAAAGCCGTTCCTTCTATGACTACTCCATCTCCATTTCCTGATCCGCCTAATGGCGAATATCCAAGCACACCTGTACCGAACTGGACAAAAATGTTTAAATATCCTGTGAAGTCATTATTCGAGTCTCCTGTTGTTTGATTAATCGTTACTGCTGGATTTCCCTCTACTAGACTATAGCCACTTGGGTGATCTTGATCCGCAAGGCAGAATTTCAAGCATGCCTCTCCATTTGCCAATCCTGGAAAACTAGAAGAAGCTCCATTGGTCCATTTAGTAATATCTCCATTAGTCCCACCGAAGTCTGCATTGAGGATATCGATTTGAGATTTCGCCAGATTGATCAAGCAAGATGCATCTGCACCCGTAACTCCTTGAAAGTGAACTGCAACAGGTATCACAGGAGGATCTGAGCAGGTAGATCGAGCTAAAGCAGATGATTGCGACAGTCGAGTAAACTTGGCTTTATGCTTTGCACTGAACTCAGGGTCTCTCAACCATTCTTCCATTTTTTCGTGTGTAGAACATGTTCTTACTAGATCACTCAATGAAGTATCGGTAGCCTGTAAACTGTTGTCCGTGGTTTCGTCGTCCTGACATGAATACATTAAAAGCAGGCTCAATGCTGCGAAGAAATAGATTCTGAAATGTTTCATAATGTTTGATTTAATAGTGAAGTAATTTGTTAAGTAAACTCTACTCATATGGAATTGCATTTATACTTCAAACCTAAGTATGAACTAAGGATCAAATCAGTGACTTTATATAAAGGGCTCTAGTTTTTATACTTCTTTGGGATTTTATTATACTTTATGGTCGCAGAGATGAGAGTACTAGCTCTAAATTTGCAGTACCCAAATGATATTATGAAAGAGGGATTAGGTAAAAGCCTATTATTTGATAAAAATTATTGGATCGTAAGACATCTGCTTTTTTGGTCGTTCATCTATCTAGACGAACTGTTTAATCAATTAGGCATCACAGAAATGGGCGAACTAGATAAAGCGACCTTGGTGACTTTTGCCTTAGATCTGTTCCTAGTCTATGTAAACATCTATATACTCATCCCTCGGTTCCTGACTAAAGGGCAATATGTATTATACGCTCTACTCACGTTTATCCAACTGGCGTTAGTAGTCTACATAAATGATAGTTTTTATAATTACTTCTACGAACTCACTGCAGAGGAGCTGGACGAGATAGATACTATTGCCGATTTATTTCATCAAGGAATTGTACAATTGGGCGTTCTATTTCCTGCAATAGCTATAAAACTTGTAAAGAATAACTGGTCTACTTCTGAACAACTCAAGGAGTTAAACCAATTACAATACGAGGCAGAATTGGACAAATTAAAAAAGCAAGTAAATCCACATTTCCTATTTAATAGTTTGAATGCCATCTACATCCAAGCCAAACAAAAATCAGATAAAGTACCTGAGTCCATTATGTCTCTATCGAATCTCATGAGATATCAAACCTATGATGCATTACAAAAACAAGCTGCACTTACTAAGGAGTTGGCTTTTCTGACTAACTATCTGGAGATGGAAAAAATGCGTAGAGATAATTTTGAATACCGCATGGTTTACGATGAAAACGATGTTAAAAACATCAAAATCGAACCTCTTCTTTTACTACCTCTGGTAGAAAATGCTTGTAAATATAGCGTAGAACTTAAACCCCAAAATCTCTCTTACGTAAATCTGGCTTTCAAAATAGCAAACAACAAACTCAGGATAGACCTCTTTAATAATATCGGAAACGTACCTCAACATAAGGAAGATAAGTATTCTGGCTTAGGCCAAAGTAATGTCAGAAAACGTTTAAATCTTCTATATCCCGATGCACATAGATTTCAAGTGGTTAGAGAAAAAACTGAATATCATTTAATGGTCAGCTTAGATTTAAAAAACCAAAAATGAGTAAAACTTTAAGATGTATCATTATCGACGATGAGCCACTAGCTCGAAAAGGAATGGAATTACTCATTGCAGATCTATCCTACCTACGTATCGATGCTCAATTTTCTAATGCCATCGAGGCCAAAGAATATGTAAACAATAATGAAGTAGATCTACTGTTCCTAGATATCGAGATGCCTGGCTTGAGTGGATTAGAATTTATTCAATCATTGAAACGGCAACCATTGGTCATATTATGCACTGCCTATCCTCAATTCGCCCTTGAGGCATATGAGCTAGATGTTATAGACTATTTAGTCAAGCCGATTGCATTTAATCGATTTTTCAAGGCTGTAGAAAAAGCAAAAGAGATCCATGAATTAATCGCAAAATCAAAATCATCAACCACTATAGATGATATCACTGAAGAATTTTTCTTTATTAAGTCAGACCGTAAACTGATAAAACTGTTTCACAAGGACATCAGATACATCAGAGGTTTAAAGGATTATGTGATGGTACACACGACCGATAACAAGTACATTACAGCCATGAATATTAAGACTATTCATAAACAACTTCCTGATCAAATCTTTGCTAGAGTAAATAAATCAAATCTGATCAATGTAGATCATCTAACAAGTATAGACCATGATCTCATCATTATGGACAACGATGAGTTTACATTGGGAAATACTTATAAAGAGCATTTCCTTCAAACATATATAAAGGACAAACTCATCAAGAGATCCTAAACATTGTATACTATTCTATGTTATTCAAGGCATGAAAGTATATGACTTTAAAACATCTCAAAAGATTCCGATCACCATGGATAAGGCTTGGGATTTTTTTTCCTCCCCGATAAATCTAAAGACGATTACTCCCGATTATCTAGGTTTTAAGATCACTTGCGATTTGGGTGATGGGAAGATGTATCCTGGTCAGATTATCACCTATGTTGTAAAACCACTTCTAGGTATACCCATGCGATGGGCTACAGAAATCACTCACGTCAAAGACAAAGACTATTTTGTAGATGAGCAACGATTCGGGCCATATGCGATGTGGCATCACCAGCATTTTTTCAAAGAAATAGATGGTGGCGTTGAGATGAATGACATCATCAATTATGCTATACCGATGGGTATCATAGGTAGAATGGCCAATTCTATAGTGGTCCGTTCAAAGTTGACCGAAATATTTGATTACCGATTTAAAAAGGTGGAAGAGCTTTTCGGAAAGTTTTAAAAACTATTAATAATCTCACCGAATCCTTTAGCGTCTAAAGAGGCTCCACCTACTAGTCCTCCATCGATGTCTGGCATTGCAAACAATTCTTTGGCATTGGCAGGTTTAACACTTCCTCCATAGAGGATAGATACGTTATCTGCAGTGGATTTATATTTCTTTTTGAGGCTCTTTCTGATGGCTAGATGCATCTCTTGTGCTTGCTGAGGACTTGCTGTTTCGCCAGTACCTATAGCCCAGATTGGTTCATACGCTATTACGACATCTTTCATTTGAGCAGCCGTGAGATGCAACAGACTTTCTTTCAATTGCTTCTGAACATGCTTTACATGAGCCTTCTTTTTACGGATATCCAGAGACTCCCCACAGCAAAAGATCACTTTTAGCTTGTTTTTTAAAGCGATGTCTATTTTTTCTTTTAGTAATGCATTAGATTCTCCAAAATATTCTCTACGTTCAGAATGTCCTACCAGTACATATTTTACCCCCATACTATTCAGCATAGGTGCTGATATCTCACCCGTAAACGCACCACTTTCCTTCTGGTGGCAGTTTTGAGCGGCTACTTCTATCTTACTTACATACTTGAGTTTATCCTGAATCTGAGACAGATGAGTCGCAGGAACGGCTAATATCACATGCGTTTTAGGATCTCTATTACCTTGGATCAGGTTCATAGTTAATTTTACTCCTTCATTCGGAGATAAATTCATTTTCCAATTTCCAGCAGCTATCTTTTTTCTAGGCATTACATTATTTTTCCTCAAAAGTAGAAAAATAGATAGGTATTAAACACAATACCGTCTCCTATCTGCAAGCAAAACTAGGAAGCTTAAAAATTTAATACAGAAGTCTCAAAATAATTAATATTTTGCAGCAAAGCATGAAAGCAGAGTGAGCAAAGAAAATCCATACATACATCGTGATATAAGCTGGTTATCCTTCAATTATAGAGTGCTACAAGAGGCTGAGGACCCTCGCAACCCTCTCTTAGAGCGTATTAAGTTTCTGGCGATCTATTCCTCTAACTTGGGTGAATTTTTCCAAGTAAGAGTCGCTAATCACAAAAATCTACTGCGACTAGGAAAGAAGACCAGAAAAAAGCTTGAGGACAAACCGCATGAAATACTCGATGAGATCTTAAAAGTCGTTAATAATCAACAGATCCATTTTAGTCTAATATATAAAAAGCTCATAGCTCCAGAACTTAAGAAAAACAATATACATGTTGTTAGGTCCAAGCATCTAACGGAAGTACAGAAGGATTTTGTTAAAGATTTTTTTAAGGAAAATCTACTTCCTTATTGCCAGCCTATACTGCTCTGGGGTAAAAAAGTAAAACCTTTTCTGAACAATGGTTCTCTTTACTTAGCGGTTCATATGGAATTAAAGGATAGCAGTCATCAGACTTTCTATGCACTGGTACAGATTCCATCAGATAACGTAGATCGTTTTATACCTCTTCCTTCTACAGATAAAGATATCAATCAGGTAATTCTTTTAGATGATATCATACGGCTTTCAGCAAGGGATGTATTTCCTGGATTTGATATAAAAGACACCTATTCGATAAAGATTACAAGAGATGCAGAACTGTACATAGATGACGAATTTGAAGGGGATCTTCTCGAAAAAGTGCGTAAAAGCTTAAAGCAACGTAATATAGGTCCAGCCTCCCGAATGGTATTTGATCGAAAAATGCCCAAGCATTTGATTAATTATCTGATGAATACGTTTGATCTAGAAAAAATCGATCTATTACCTGAAGGTAGATATCATAATAACTTTGATTTTTTCAAATTCCCTTCTTTTGGGAAGAATGATTTAAAACTATCGAAGCTCAGTCCTCTCCCTCTTAAATCAATCGAGAATGCCAAGTCTATTTTTGAGGCTATGGAAAAAAAGGACATGTTGTTACATGTGCCCTATCATAGTTATGACTCAGTCATACGTCTTTTTGAGGATGCTGCTGATGATCCATATGTTCAAGAAATAAAAATAGTACAATATCGAGTAGCTCGAAAATCCCGAATTATGGAGGCCTTAATCAAGGCTGTTAAAAATGGGATTAAGGTCACTACATTTATAGAAATAAAGGCTCGATTTGACGAAAAAGCAAATCTAGAATGGGGTGAAAAACTAGAACAAGCCGGGATAAAGGTGATCTATAGTATGCCGGGCTTAAAAGTACATGCCAAGATCGCTCTCATCACTCGAAAACGAAATAAGGAAATAAAAAAATATGCCTTCCTGAGCACCGGCAATTTCCATGAAGTTACCGCTGCAGTATATTCAGATTTGGGCATATTTACCTATGACACTAGATATACTTCAGAAATAGAAAAAATATTTGAATTTCTTCAGACTAGACAGTTAAAGGATCCGAGTTTCAATAATTTATTGGTCGGAAAATTCGGTCTTAAAGAAAAACTACAAGAGCTCGTAGAGATTGAAATCAAAAAAGGAAAACAGGGCTATCTCCTTCTAAAGATGAATAGTCTTCAGGATAAAGACATGATCGATCTACTTTATAAAGCGAGTAAAGCTGGAGTGACTATCAAGCTGATCGTAAGAGGGATCTGCTGCATCGTTCCAGGTGTCAAAGGTTTGAGTGAAAACATACATGCCATCAGCATCGTAGATCGATTTCTAGAACACTCTCGAGTATTTATATTCGGTAAAGGTAAAGAAGAGACCATCTATTTATCTTCTGCCGACTGGATGGAACGTAACCTACACCATCGAGTAGAGTGTATCTTCCCAATATATGACGAAACGATTAAGGGAA